>NZ_JBFAPO010000061.1:0-69487 GCF_040676755.1 Dactylosporangium sp. NPDC049525
GCCTGCCCCCCCCGCCGCCCGTCCGATCGCCGGGCTAGCGCGCCGGGCCGGGCAAGCCTACGGTGCGGCTGCTGCGGGCCGCGCCGGCGCGCGAGCCGGGCTAGCGCACGAGCCGGGCAAGCGCTGGCGCTGGCGCTGGCGCTGTTCGACGATCCGGTCCTCTCGTTGTGGGGGATCGGATCGCTGCTTGCGCAGCTGGGTGCGCCGGTGCGTTGGTTACGTCCGGTTGGGTTCGCGTGCGTGGTTGGCATGCCCTGTCGAACAACCGGAAGGATCCTCGGGGCCAGGGCACCGAGAATCCTTCGGGTTGTAGGAAGACATCAGCCCGCGGAAACCCCAGCAACGCGCGGCGCGACCGGCCATCGCCCACGTCCGGGCCGAAGGCCGCGACAAGCGCGGAACGGCGGGACGGCTCAGTGGCGGTGGGACGTCAGCGGGCGAGTTGGTCTGCGAGGTCGTTCAGGTCGTGGATCGGCACGTCGCCGGACAGACCCCGCAGTGCCGCGACCCGCATCCCGGCGGCGTGGCCCGCGTTGATGCCGGGCTGGGAGTCCTCGACCACCAGGCAGTCCTTCGGGTCGACGCCGAGCAGCGCGGCGCCGGCCAGGTACGGCGCAGGGTCGGGCTTGCCGCGTGGCGTGTCCTCGACCGTGACGAGGTGGCGGATCGGCAGGCCGGCGGCGTGCAGGCGGACCGTGGCGAGGCGCCGGTCGGCGCTGGTGACGACGGCCCACGGCAGATCGATGGCGTCCAGAGTGTGCAGCAGCCGGGCGGCGCCGGGGAGGGCGGCGACGTCGTCGAGGTCGTCGTACTGCAGCTCGAGGTTGCGCTGGGCGGCCACAGCCACGGCAGCGTCGCTGAGGTCTGGGCGGACGGTGCGGATCGTCGTGGCGGCCGGGTTGCCGTGCAGGAGCGGGGCGAGGACCTCGACGGCGACGGTGTGCTCGGCGGCCCACCGGTGCCAGGCGCGCTCCACGGCGGCGTCGGAGTCGACGAGGGTGCCGTCCATGTCGAGCAGCACGGCCTTGACGGGGATCATGCCGGGTCCTCCTGGAACTGGGGTCGCCCGTAGCGGAGCTTCATGACCACGAGGGTGACCAGGGCCGCGCCGGTTGCCGCATTGGTGAGCACGATCGGCACGTCGCCTTGGGACGCGCCATACACGACCCAGAGGACGACGCCGGAGGCCAGGGCGAGCAGGTACACCCACGAGATGTCGCCGACGGATCTGGTCCGCCACGACCGGGCGAGTTGCGGCAGCCAGCATCCCGTGGTGAGAATCCCGGCCAGCACGCCGAGCACCGACATCGCGGCCTCCATTTTAAACTCGTCCGACGAGTATATTGTACAACGATGGACCATCGCGCGGAGACACTGCGGGTGCAGGGGGCGCTCGCGATGCTGCGGTGCGCGCACCGGTTCCCAGGGATCACGCGGGCCGAGGCGGCGGTGCGGCTCGGGCTGAGCAGCGGCTCGGCGGCGGGCATCATGGGGCGGCTGCGCGAGGCCCGGCTGCTCGCCGAGGCGCCGGCGCCGCAGACCGGTGGGCGCGGCCGGCCGACCGCTGCGCTGGTGCCCCACCCGGACGGACCGCTCGTCGCCGTGGTCGACATCAGCCACGCGACCTGGACGGTGACGACCGCGGCGATCGGTGGAGCGCTTGCCCCAGCGGCGGTCCACCGGCATCTCGGGTTGCCCGCCGATGCGGTGTTGCCGTCGGTACGTGACGCGCTCGCCGAACTGCACGGACCGCGGCTACGGGCGGTCGGGGTCGCGATCCCCGGCACCGTGCACGGCCACACGCTGGTCGAGGCAACGAACCTTGGCTGGCGCGGCGTGGACCTGCGCGGGCTGACGGACCTGCCGCTCGCGGTCGGCAACGACGCGTCCCTGGCCGGGGTGGCCGAGGCGCTGCGGGGCGCGGCCCGTGACGCGAGCGTGGCGCTGCACCTGACGGTCGAGGTCGGTGTCGGCGGGGTCCTCATCGTCGACGGCCGGCCGGTGCTCGGCGCGGCGGGTGCCGGCGGCGAGTTCGGGCACTTGCCGTTCGGCGACTCTGCCCGGCGCTGCCCGTGCGGCGCGTGGGGATGCTGGGACCTGGAGGTCGACGGCCGGGCGATGGCCCGGCACGCGGGGCGGCGCGCCCCGGCGGACCCGAGGGCGTACGCGGAACGCACCATCGCCGCGGCCCTGGCCGGTGACGCGGGCGCCGCCGCGGCGTGCCGGGCGACCGCGACGGCGCTCGGGCGGGGCATCGGCGCGCTGCTCAACGCCGTCGACCCGGCCGTGGTCACTCTCGGCGGTCTGGGCGCGGACCTGCTGTCGGTCGCCGGTGCGGCCCTGCACGCCGGGGTCCGCCGCGGCGCGATGGCGTGGCGCCGCGACGATCTGCCCCCGGTCCTGCCGGCGGCGCTCGGCTCCGCCGGCCCGGCGATCGGCGTCGCGGAGAGCGCGATGGCCCTCGTGCTGACCGAGCATGCCCTCACCATCTGAGCATGCCGCCGCCACCACCGCCGCAGCCCCCGCCCGCCACCGCCGCAGCCCCGCCCGCCGCAGCCCCGCCCGCTGCTGCCGCCGCACGCCGCACGCTGCCGCCGCCCGCCGCCGCAGCCGCCGTTGCCACGGCCACGGCCGCGGCCACGCAGCCACGACGCTCGGACCGGGCCGTAGCCTGAAGATCACGTCAACGGAACAGGGAGATGAGCGACCCTATGGGCACGTGGGACGTCGGGCCGTTCGGCAACGACGACGCCGCAGACTTCGCCTACGACCTCGACGAGGCGCCGATGCAGGCGCGCGTCGACATGATCGGCCGCGCGCTCGACCGCGTCATAGACGCAGCGGACGACTCCGGCCTGCCGGACGCCCCACGAGCCGTCGCCGCCGCAGCCCTGATCGCCGCGCAGTATCCCGGCGGCGAATCGGCCTCCACCCGCGGCCCGTCGACACCCATGCCGCAGTTCCCGGCCTATTTCCGGGAACTGGCGATCAACGCCCTGGACCGCGTGATCACCGCACCGGCGTGGCTCACCGAAGACTGGGACGCGAAGCCCGAAGGGCCCGCCTGGCGCCGGACCATCGCCGACCTGCGCAACGTCCTTGACCCGCCCCAGGAGGAAGCGCTCTTCGACATCTGACGGCCGGCTCCGACAGTCAGGGGTTGATCAGGGTCAGGGTGAGTGTGGACTGGTAGTTGCCCTTGGGGGACACGTCCGGCATGCGCAGTTCGAGGTCTGTGGTCAGGCGGACCGTGCCGAGCCCGCTGCCCGGCACGGCCATCGCGATGAGCCGCGGGACCGCGACGCCTTCGCTGCCCGGGTCGAGCAGGCGTGACGGGGCCTCGGCACCGAGGTTGACCGTGCCTTCGGCGTCGCCGGGATCGGTGTCGTACGCCGGGCGCCAGCCCAGGTTTGCGGCCGGCACCGTCGCCGCGCCGTTGGTGAAGTCGAACGCCTGCCCGGTCAGCGCCCACCCGGGCTGGGCGGGACGCGAGTCGGTCACCGCGACGCCGGTGAGGCGCCCGGTGAACACCCAGGCGTGCCGATGGCCGGTCGGATCCGTGCCCTGGACCGGGTGGCCGCCCGGCAGCGACGGGTCGATCTGCTGGAGCTGCACCCGGGTCCCGGCGGCCACGGTGAGCGTGAGGCCCCCGGCGTACGGCTGGCTGTCGTTCGCGGCGTCCAGCGGGACATAAGCGCCGTGATCGCAGGTGCAGGGCCGCACCTCGTATTCGCTCAGCGCGGACGTGGACTGCGCGCCGGACGGTGACGACGGGAGAAACACCGCCACGAACCGGTGCGGCCTGGCGGTGGCGGCCGCCGGCACGGTCAGCGTCGCGCTGCCGTCCAGCGCCAGGTGCGCCTCGCCGAGGTCGGTGGTGCCGTCGAAGAAGTGGACCGCGCCCGGCAAGGTGGGCAGATCGGTGGCCGTGAGTGTGACCGGCACCGTGTTGCCCGCGTCCGGCGCAACCACCGGGCCGGGTGGCGTGACCGCAAGCTTCATGGCCGGCCAGCCGGACACCGCCAGGACGGGCACGACCGCCGACCGCAGCTCCGGTAGTGACGTGCCGAGCAGGGAGAGCGTGGCCGTGTAGTAGTGGATGCCTTCGCCGGGGTTGGCGCGCCCGGTGTAGACGTTGGGCTCGACCAGTGTCCCGCCCTGCAGTCCCCGCGCACCGTCGAGGAAGTACACGCTCCCCTGCCGACCGATCAGGTTCGCGCGTGCGGTCAGGGTGACGTCGCTACCGGCGCCGACCACGTCCGGATCGGCGGTCAACGTGACCGCGGGCGGCGGTGCCACGGGCTCGTCGATGTGGATCTCGCCGCGCAGCGCGGACGGGCTGCCGTCGCAGTGCTGTTCGAAGCTTGCGTCCAGGCGCTGCAGATAGGCAAGGTTGGGTCCGAAGTAGCTGGCAGGCCCCAGCACGATGTCGCGGATGGTGAAGGTCCCGGTGACGGTGTTGCAGCCACGGTGCTCGCCGTCGATCTCCATGCCCGGCTGGTCCACTGTGCTGAGCGGGTACCGGGCCGCTCCGGTGAAGACGCCGCCGGGCCGCAGGGCAGGACCCGCCTGGGCCGCCGCGAGGGTGATCGACCAGAGAACGCCACCCTTGGTGATGGAGAGCTTGATCCACCGGCTGCTGTTGTCGGCTTCGACCCAGATGTCGTCGCCGGCCGCGGACGAGAACTGGTAGGACCTGCCCTGACCGATCCAGTCGCCCGGTTCGCTGGTCATCGTGACGGTCGTGCTGCCGGCGTCCTGCGCCTGAGCGGTGCCGCCGGGTGACAACGTGACGATCAGCGCCGCGGTCAGCACCGTCGCCGCCGTCCACCAGGATTGCGCCCGCAACGTCATCTCATCTCCTCGCCTGTGGCTCTCGCCGATCTTGGCACCGGGCGGTGGCCGCGACCGTCCCGAAAGGCGACGCGGGAGGCCACGCCCGGTGAACGGCAGCGGGAGGCCAGACGAACATCGGCGAGCGCCGCCGGGAGCGCTCGCGGGCGGTCAGGAGGGCATGCGTACGCCGCGCGGTCGGCGGACGCCCGCAGGGTGATGCCGTTGCCGGGGTCGACGGCCGGGTCCGCGCCGCGGGCCAGCAGCAGGTCCACGACCGCAGCCCGGCCCTGGGCAGCGCCGTGCCGGGGGCGTCTGCGGGCGTGATGTGCGCCCAGGTGCCGGCGACGACCTCGTCGCGGGTGAGCCGGCGGCGTGCGCCGTCGGTCGCGACGGTGTACAGCCCGCGGAATCGCCAACCCATCGGCGCACCCTGGCGACCCCGGGGTGAGGTCAGGGAGAAACCCTGACGCGGTCGCGAGCACTCGGGTGCTAACGTTACACATGTAAGAAAGTTCTTACACGTGAAGGAGCATCATGACAGCGAGTCCGCCCAACGGCGACGACCTGGTCGAGATGCTGGCAGCCCTCTCCAACCCGCTGCGACTGCGCATCGTCGCGAAGCTTGCCGGCGGCCGTGACTACGTGAGCCGACTCGCCCGGGAGATCGGCGTGAGCCGACCCCTGCTGCACATGCATCTCCAGCGTCTCGAGGCGGCCGGCCTGATCGTCGGCAGCCTGGAGCTCTCCGAGGACGGCAAGGCGATGAAGTACTACGAAGTCGCGGACTTCGACCTGCACCTGACCGCCACGACCCTGGCCGCGGCGGCCGAAACCCTCACCGACCCCGACAAGGGTCCTGCCCGAAAGGAGAGATCCTGATGTATCTGAGCGCGGAAGAGATCACCTGGCCGGAGATCACGGCCTTCCTCGGCCTCCTGCTGGCCGCACTGTTCCTGTTCGGATTCTCCATGGCGAGCTGGTTGGAGTACCGCAAGCTGAAGGTCGCCGGGCAGCAGCAGGAGGACCTGCGCCAGTTGGTCCACCGCTACGAGCAGCTGGCCGAGAACACGATGGACGCCCAGAAGCGTATCGCCACCGACGTCGCGGACATGCGGGCGCGGACCGCGGCGATCGAGACGATCCTGCGGACCGTCGAATGAGACGCGCGATCGCGGTCCTCGGGCTGTGGCTCGTCGCCGGCTTCCTGCTGCTGCCCCTGGCGGGCAAGCTCGGCGACGTCACCTCGACCGATACGGCGCTGGTGCTGCCGCGCAGCGCCGAGACGACCCGGGAGCTGCTGCGGGAGCGGGAGGCGTTCCCCGGCACGGGCACGCCGGTGGCGGTGGTCGTCTACGTCCGCGACGGCGGGATCACCGACGCCGACCGGTCCACTGTGGACGCCGACCGGGCCGCCTTCGCGGCGGTGGCGGTCGGCGACGTCGGACCGGTGACGGCGAGCAGGGACGGGCAGGCGCTGCTGCTGTCGTTCCCGGTCGCGGACAAGGCGGCCGTGAAGCAGGTGAAGGCGGCCGTCGCGGACTCGCCGGCCGGGCTGCGCACCGCGGTCACCGGTGAGGCCGGCGCCCTGGCGGACCTGGACGAGATCGGCGAGGGCGTGGACACCACGCTGTTCCTGGCCGCGGCCGGCATCGTGGCGGTGCTGCTGCTGCTCACGTACCGCAGCCCGGTGCTGTGGATCATCCCGCTGCTGTCGGCCGCGGCGGCCAGTCAGTTCACCTCCGCGATCGTCTACCTCATGGGTAAGCACCTGGACGTGACGGTGACCGCGGACCTCACGACAATGATGACGGTGCTGGTGTTCGGCGCGGGCACGGACTACGCGTTGCTGCTCATCGCCCGGTACCGGGAGGAGCTGCACCGCCACCGGGACCGCACGACGGCGATGGCGGTCGCGCTGCGCAGGTCCTTCCCGGCGATCCTCGCCTCGGCGGCGACCGTGACGATCGGCGTGCTGTGCCTGCTGGCCGCGCAGATGAACGACATGCGCAGCTTCGGTCCGATCGCCGCGACCGGCATCATCGTTTCCCTCGCGGTGATGACGACGCTGCTGCCGGCGATGCTGGTGCTGCTGGGCCGCTGGGTCTTCTGGCCGTTCGTGCCGCGCTTCGGCGCCGCCGTCGCGGTGCGCCGTGGGGGCTGGCACCGGGTCGCGGACCTTGTCGGCCGCCGCCCGCGGACATTGTGGACAGTCACCGCGGTCGTGCTGGTCCTGCTCGGCCTGGGCGTGTTCGGGCTGCGGCTGGGGCAGAACACGTCGCAGATGTACACCGGTGAGGTCGGCTCGGTCGTCGGCCAGCAGCTCGTCGAGCGGCACTACTCCGGCGGGGCCACGTCCCCGGCGGTGGTCGTCGCGGCGGCGTCCACTGTGGACGGTGTGGTGGCCGCGGCGAAGGGCGTCGCCGGGGTGGCAGACGCGACCGCGACGGCCCGCTCCGCGGACGGCCGCTGGGTGCGCATTGCCGCGACCCTCGCCGACCCGCCGGACTCCGGCGCGGCGATGGCGACGATCGACCGGCTGCGGGCCGCGGTGCACGCGGTGCCGGGCGCGGACGCCGTCGTCGGCGGGCAGACGGCGACGCTCGTGGACGTCGGGCGGGCCTCGGAGCGCGACAACGCGATCGTCATGCCGCTCATCCTGGCCGTGGTGTTCATTGTGCTGGTCCTGCTGCTGCGGGCGATCGTGGCGCCGCTGCTGCTGGCCGCGAGCGTGGCGGTGTCCTACGTGGCGGCGATGGGCCTGTCGGGCCTCATCTTCACCGCGATCGGGCACCCGCACATCATCCAGGGGATGCCGCTGTACGCCTGGCTGTTCCTGGTGACCCTCGGCGTGGACTACACCATCTTCCTGATGACCAGGGCGCGGGAAGAGGTGGCGACCCGCGGCAACCGCGACGGGATGCTCGCCGCCCTCACCACCACCGGCGGCGTCATCACCAGTGCGGGGCTGGTCCTGGCGGGGACGTTCGGGGTGCTGGTGGTGCTGCCGTTCGTCGCGGCGATCCAGATGGGCGTGATCGTCGCGGTCGGGGTGCTGCTGGACACGTTCGTGGTGCGCACGCTGCTGGTGCCGGCCCTGGCGATCGACGTGGGACCGCGGCTGTGGTGGCCGAGCCGTCCCGCCGCGCGGCCGGTCGCACCACCACCCGCGCGGGTGACGGCCGACCTGGCCGGCTGAGGGCCCTGGCCGGCGGCCCCGGCCCGCACCGAGAGGACCGCTATCCGGTACTACCGGGTAGCGGTACTCGGTGCTACCGTATAGCGGTACCCGGTGGTATGAGGTACCGGTGGCCGGAGAGGAGCCGCGATGGACGACCTGACGGAAATGCTGAAGGGCACGCTCGAAGG
Organism: Dactylosporangium sp. NPDC049525; assembly: GCF_040676755.1. NCBI lineage: Bacteria > Bacillati > Actinomycetota > Actinomycetes > Micromonosporales > Micromonosporaceae > Dactylosporangium > Dactylosporangium sp. NPDC049525. Next base: position 8,203 of record NZ_JBFAPO010000061.1, read on the forward strand.
CTGCGTGCTCGAGATCATCGGCGGCGAGGAGACCTACGGGTATGCCATCACGCGCCGGCTGAACGAGCTCGGTTTCACCGACGTCATCGACGGGACGGTGTACACGATCCTGCTGCGGCTGGAGCGCAACGGGCTCGTCCAGGTGACGAAACGGCCGTCCGAGGTGGGGCCGCCGCGCAAGTTCTACGCGCTCAACGACGCCGGGCGTGAGGAACTCGCGACGTTCTGGGCGAAGTGGCAGTACGTCTCGTCACGCATTGACAGGCTCAAGGAGGGTGGGAGATGAGCTTCTGGGAGACCATCACGGGCAGCGACCTCACCAGGGAATGGAAGGCGTTCGAGGCCCGGGCGGAGGTGTTGCCGGCCGACTACCGGGCGGCATGGGAGCAGATCAAGGCCGGCCTCTTCCCCTATGCGGGCTTCACGGGCCGCAACCTGACGCCGATCGTCGACGCCGCCCTCGGGCTGCTCGAAGAGGCGTCGTCGGACGGGCAGGGCGTCGACGAGGTGCTCGGCGACGACATCCCGGGCTTCTGCACGGCGTTGGCCGGCGGAGAGGGGGCCCGGACCTATCGCGACCGGTGGCGCGAGCAGTTGAACCGGAACGTCGCAAGAAAACTGGGCCGGCTAGGAGGCTGACGTGGGCATCCAGGACATCATCGAGGGCAAGAAGCAGTGGCGGGCGCACGTGGCCCGGGTCAAGGCGCTCCCGCCGGACTACCAGATCGTCTACAAGGAGATGCAGAAGTACCTGTTCAAGGTCGGGCCGGTCGACCTGTTCGACGGGCGCCTGCTGTCCGGGATCGTCGACTTCTTCGAGGAAGGCGTCGCGGCCGGCAAGGGGGTTCTGGAGGTCGTCGGCACCGACGTCGCCGCCTTCTGCGACGACCTGGTCAAGGACTCGCCCACCTACGCGGACGCCGTTCAGGAGTCCATCAGCGGGAAACCCGGCACCGACGGGAAGTGACACCGGCCGTGTGGTAGGTTCGTACACATGTTCGAACAACTTCCGCGGGTGTAGGTCGTTGGTGCTTGGGAAGGGTGGTCCCGATGCCTCGCAAAGACCTCACCGACGTCCTCCGCATGCTGCTGCGACGCCCCGCCCGGGGCGACGGCTTCGCGGTGCGCCTCGACTGGCCCGGCTACGGGCCGGTGCTGGTGTGCCACGACCTGACCCAGTTCACACCCAGCCTGGAGCACGCTACCCGGCGGGTCGCCAGCACCGAGCGGTATTGGGCGAGGGGCCCGCTGCGGCCCCTCGCCGTCACCGTCGTGCCGATCGACTACGCCACCTACCGCGCACACCCGCGCGAGTGTGACTCGACGGCCTGCCCGACGACGGCCGCGCTGCTCGGCATGGGCCACGTGAAGCCGGGCATTATGCTCTCCGCTCATGACCGCGACGGTGGAGCTGGGGGAGATCACCTGCCCCTCGGGTGAGCTGGTGCTCATGGACGGCGGCTACCTGCGCCTGTGGTCCGGTGACCGGCCGCCGGAGCAGGAGGGCGAGGCGGACGTCCCGCCGGGCGTCGACTACGAGATCGTCGGCCCCGACGCCGACGCCGCCGCGCGGTCCTTCGACCGGCAGTGGGGCCGGACCGTCTATGACATCCCGCGGCGCTCCGCCGCCGAGTTCGTCGGCCTGTTCGACGAGCACTGCCGCGAGCACGGCCACGACGCCAGCCTGCGGCCGTTCGCCGGGCAGGTGCCGCACCGCGACCGGGCCCGCCGCGCGGCCGCCGCCGGTGACCCCGGCTTCATCGTCAGCGGCGTGCCGGTCGCGGTCGTCGGCGGCGTGCCGGCCGACCGGCCGCTGCGCGTCACCGCCGAGCCCGGCGACGACTACGGGTGGCGGCACATCCGCATCGAGGCCGGGCCCGGGCCGGTGGCGCACCGCCGCGAGCTCGCCAGCATCGGCGTCGACCACGCCCGGTTCGTGTTCGCCGACGCCGGCGCGCTCGACGAGTGGGTCCACGACCTGCCGATCGACGGCCTCGCCGACGTCGTGTTCTGGGGCCGCGACCAGGACGCGCTCGCGGACGAGCTCGGCGCGCCGCGGGCCGGGCAGGACGGCTTCGGCTGGCTCGACCTGCCGGTCGCCGACGCGTACCCGCGCGCCCTGGACCTGGAGCGCCGCCGCGACGACCCGGCGGGGCCGAAGTTCAACTTCGACTTCCGGCCCCACTCGCATCACTGGCAGGTGATGGCCGGCGTCCGCGCCGCCGAGCACGAGGCCGCCACCATCCCCGTCGGGGGCGCCGAGGTCATGTTCGCCATGACGTCTGTCGGCGACGGCTTCTTCCCCGTCCACGCGGAGCTCGACGCGGACGGCGCGCTCGTCGCGGTGCAGATCTCCATCGACGCGGAGTGAGCCCGGTCCGCTGACGCACCGGCCACCAAGACGGCCACCGGCCGCAGCTGTCCGCCTGATCAACCGCATCGATGCGCCGCCGCCGCGCCCACCGGGCGCGATACGCTCGCCGTCACGGCTCGTGATCATCTGATTTCCGTGCGTGCCGGTGGACCGAGTGAGGACGCCAGATGCGCACCCGTCGAACCGTGCTGCTCGACCTCGCCGCGAGCGCATTCGCCCTCACCCGCGCCCAGCCTGCCGGCGCCGCCACCGAGGAAGCCGAGGCGGCCGGGGCGGTAGCGGCGATCAGGGTCGTCCGGGCAACACCCGGCCCGCCGGAACGACCGGAGATCACCGTGCCGGCCGGCTACGAGCTGCTCGCCGGCGCGCAGTACCAGGTAACCAGCCGCGCCGAGTTCACCGCGTTCGTGCAAGGCCCCGCGAGCGGCGGCGTCACAGTGCACGTCCGCTGGCCCGGCCAGCCGATCCGGTCCGTGATCGCCGGTGACCGCCGGCTGCCGATGACCGACCTGGCCGGCGACGGGACCGCGGTCGCGGTCGACCTGCCGGTCGTAGGAGCCTCCGCGGCCGCGGACTCACCGACGATCCAGCTGTGGAGCGAACTGTCCGGCGTGGACAGCGGGATCCTCTGGCTCGTCGCCCACAACGACCCGGACCGCGCGGCCGGTGTCTGGCAGGGGCGGGCCTGGCCGGCCGGCGAGGTGCGCGCGGTGGTGTCCTACGTCGCGGCCTGCGACGCCATCCTGCGCGACTGCGGCGCCGCCGCCGAGGCACGCCGGCGCGGGCACTTCTTCGCCCTGGAAGGATTCGAGACGAACAACCCGCTGCATCAGGACAACCCGCCGCACTGGCACATGTCCTACTACCCGGGCGCGACGACCCGGGCCGTGCCGGCCACGGTGCCGCACTTCTGGGTCGACGCGCGGGGCCGCACGTTCTACAACGGCCAGGACGTCACCGGGCAGGGCCGGTCCAGGTACTCCGCGGACCGGCCCGCCCCGATCTTCGACGGCGCCGGCGGCCGCGTCCTCACCACCGTCATCCGCGCCGACGGCGGGCTCGACGTGATCCCGCCGTACGGCCCGGCGTACAGCATCACGTCGGTCACCGGTGACTACACCGGCCCGGTCGAGATCCTCCGCGGCGGTGTCCGCTGGCGCACCGTGGTCACCGAGGACCTCGTCCGGGACGGCATCCTGCGCATCGACGTCAGCGGCATCGACCAGGACCCGGCCCGGGAGCGGGTCGAGTACGAGTACGACGCGCTGACCGGGTCGGTGCTGCAGCGCCGCCCGTTCTGAGGACGACGGCGCGGCACCGACCCGGTCAGGGGTTCAGCAGTGCCAGATCAACGGGCGCCGGTTGCCGTCGGTCGCGGTGGCGCCGGTGATGGTGCGGCCGTCGTCGCTGATCGAGTACGCCACGGCACCCGGCCCGTTCGGGGGCAGCAGCACGCCGGGCGGCAGCGGCAGCTGCTCCACGGTGCGCTGCGGCGTGACCCTGGTCGGCTGGTTGTAGTCGCCGCCCGTGGTGATCGCCCAGCCGCCGGGGGTGCCGTCGGTGACGTCGTACGGGACGCCGACGAGCACGGTCACCTGGTCGAGGCCGAGGTCCCAGCGGATCGCGACGACCCGGTTCTCGCCGGTGACGGCCGCCATCCCGAACACGATCGCGCCGCGCAGCGCCGTCACCGTCGCGTACTCGTGGCCCGGGGGCGTCGGCAGCAGCGCCGGCGTCCCGTCGGGGGACCAGCGCGTCGGCGCGCCACGCACGTTGCCGACCACGTGGCCGTCGTCGGTCAGCCCGACCGCCTGCGAGCCACCGGTGTTCGGCTCGCCGTACCCGGCGGGCATGGCCAGCGCGCGCACGGTGCCGGGCCGGTCGGCCGGCCAGATGACCGGGACGGTGTCGTCGTTGGCCTCGCCCATCGCGGCGCCGACCACGTCGCCGCGGGCGTTCACCGCGGTCGGGAACGAGTAGTCGTAGCCGGCGAGCTTCGCCAGCATCGTCTTCGTGCCGTTGTGGTACGTCCACGCCAGGCCGTGGCTGGCCTGGTCGACCTCGTCGTAGCCGACGATGACCCCGGCGTTGTTGACCGCCACCACCTGCCCGGTCGCGCCCGGGTAGGGCACCGTCCGGCCGTTGTCGAAGCGGACCGCGGTGCCGCCGACGGTGCCGACGATCACCCGTCCCGCCGGGTCGACGGCGGGGATCCCGGCCGGGCCGGTCACCTCGAGCTGGTCGACGGTGCAGTCGGCGTAGGACGCGTCCGTCGGCGGCCCGGCCTGGACCCCGCGGCCGCCGCCGCCCGTCGGGGCGACGCCGAGCGCATAGGTGGTGCCGGCCGCGACGACCAGGGCGGCCGCCGCGGCGCCCGCCACGATCGTGCCGCGGCGAGCCTGCCGCCGGCCGGTCGCAATGGCCAGCCCGATGTCGGCGGTCGTCGGTGGCACGTCGACGGCCAGCATCAGGTCCCTGAGGTAGTCGTCCTCATCCATGTGAACGCATTCCAATCGTCTTCGGGTAATCCAGGAGCGCGGCCCGCAGCACGGCGAGCCCCCTGGAGGACTGGCTTTTGACGGTGCCGACGGAGCAGCCGAGGGTCTCGGCGACCTCGTCGACCGGCCGGTCGAGCAGGAACCGCAGCACCAGCACGGCGCGCTGCCGCGGCGGCAGCGTCCGCAGCGCCGCGACCAGGACACCCCGGTCGTCGACGGTGCCGTACGGCTCGTCGCCGCCGGCCAGGCCGTCCTCGGCGTGCGGCAGCAGCCGCACCAGGGACCAGAGCCGCCGCCGCTCGTCGATGTAGGTGCGCACGAGCATCCGGTGCACGTACGCGTCGACGTTGTCGGCGCGGCTCGCCTTCTTCCAGCTCCGGTACAACTTCGTGATGGTGACCTGCACGACGTCGTCGGCACGGTCCTTGTCACCGCCGCACAGCAGGTACGCGGCGCGATGGAGCGCTGTCAGCCGCGCCGACACGTACGTCGTGTAGTCGGCTTCGCTGTCACTGCGCATCCGGGCTCCTCCCTGTCGCCTTCCACCCATCCGACGGGGGCGGGACCGGCGCAGGTTGAGAAGGAGTTTTCAGCCCTCGCGCAGCGCGTCCTCGACGCCGGTCTCGTGCTGGCCGAGGTAGACCGGGTCACGGCCGGACGCCACGTCGTACACGACCTTGACGCAGGCGGGGTATTCGCGCCTGGCGTTGCTGCGCCACGGGCCCTTGAACCGGCTGACGCTGTCGTCGCCGACGCCCGCCGCCTCCAGGCCGATGTGGCGGCAGAGCATGACGGCGCGGGCGATGTGGTAGGACTGCGTCACCACGGTCACCTGGGTGACGCCGAAGACCCGCTTCGCGCGGGCGCATGAGTCGTAGGTGTCGAAGCCGGCGTAGTCGCGCACGATCTTGCGCTCCGGCACGCCGTGCGCCATGAGCCAGGCCCGCATCGCGGTCGGCTCGTCGTATTCGTGGTGCATGTTGTCGCCGGAGACCAGCAGCACCTTCACCTTGCCCGTTTCGAGGAGCCGGCGGGCCAGGTCGAGGCGGGCCTCCAGGAACGGCGAGGGCGTGCCGTCCGCGTACACCTGCGCGCCGAGAACCAGCGCGACCGGCGCCGCCGGCACGGTCTGCTCGGTGAAGAGGTGACCGTCGGCGCCGGAGCGCACCCAGATCACGCTGCCCTTGATCAGCAGGAGCACCGCGAGCACCCCGGCGGCGGCGAGCAGCGCCAGGCGGCGCACCAGCCGCAACCATCGGCGTCGCCGCGGCGGGGCGGGCGCTGCGGCGGGTTCGGCGTCGCCGTCGGCTCCGCCGGCGGTGGCCGCTGAGATGGGCGCCGCGACGGGCTCCTCGTCAGGCATTCCATCAGCCTGACAGGGGGCGTCAACCCCGGCTCACGAGTACGGCCCATAGGACGTCACGACGTCCCACATCGACAGGGTGACGGCGCCGGCGACCAGCACGGACGCCAGCCGCGACGCGACGGGTGAGGCGGCCGCCACCCGGGCCGCCAGCCAGCCCGCGACGATCAGCAGCGCCGGCATCGCGTGGAACATCAGCCGGTCCGCGATGATGCCGATGCCCCACGTGAACGCGACCGCCGCCGCGATCGTCAGGCCCGCCGCGACCAGCGTCGCCCGCTGCTCGGCGGTGAGCGTGCCCAGCCGGACCCGCAGCAGTACCGCGAGCGCCGCCAACGCCACGATGATCAGCAGGCTCACGGTGCCGGCGACGAACACCGCCCGCAGCGTCGTGACCGTCATGTCCCGCGACTGCGCCCACAGGTCGTTGCCGCCGGGCTTGACCGCTTTCGCCAGCCAGATGAACTCGTCGTACTGCGCCGTCTCCAGGTTGTAGTAGTCGCCGGTGACCAGCCTGCACACCGCGATCCACGCCAGCTGCGGTGCGGCGAACGCGGCCAGGAACGCCCCGGCGGGCAGCAGCCCGAGCCGCCCACGCGCCAGCAGGATCGGTACCACCGCCGCCACCGTGATCAGAAAACTGCCGTAGACCAGTGAAGCGGCGCCGAGCATGACCCCGAACGCCGCCAGCCTCGGCCACGCCGGCCGGTGCAGCAGCAGCCACCGCCCCGCGACCACGGTCAGCACCGGCACCAGGAACGCGAACGTCTGCTGGTGCGGCGTCCACGTGAACGCCTTCGTGACCTCGTTGACGGCGACGAGCCCGCACAGCGCGACGGTCGCCGCGCGTGGCGTGCCGAGACCCGCGAGCAGCCAGGCGAGCAGCGCGACCGCGGTGACCGTGACCGCCAGGTTGATGGCCACCAGCGGCAGGTACGCCCGGTCCGCCTGCCGATACACCCGGTCCAGGCGCAGCGCATGCGTCACCGGCCCGACGGTCGCGGTGGCGGCCGCCGACAGCAGCACGTAACCGGGCCGCGCCTGCCGGCTGCTGTGGTAGTTCAGCACCCGCCCCGGGTCGTGCGCGAGGCGCAGGAACTCGTTGGAGTCGCAGTTCACCGGGTATGCCATGACGCTGTTGACCCGGACCCGCACGGCGCAGAACGGGTGCTCGACCCACGGGCCGAGCAGCACCAGGTGCGCCCCGACCAGGGTGCCGGCGACGCTGCCGAGCAGCAGCCACCGGCGCCCGATCCGCCGCGGCGCTGAGCGGGGAACCCTTGTCGGCGGGTGGCGCCGCTCGAACAGGCACAGCCCGGCGAGCGGCACGGCGCCGAGCGCGGCGACGATCCACCACCGGCCGGCGTCGGTGAGCATGGGCCCCTGGTAGCAGCCGTGCTGGCCACGGGGGCAGCCGGCCAGCCCGGCGAGACCGGAGCCGATCCAGCCGGCCCAGCCGAGGCACCAACCGGCGAGCAGGATCGTCGATGTCCGCCGGTACCAGATGGTCCCGACCTGTTCGTCAGCCGCGTCCGGTGGGGGCGGCGGATCGGACGGCGCGATCGTGATGACCGGCCGGTCGCCGCTTGCCTGTTCGATCCCCCCGGACGCTTTCGCGTCACGATCGTTCAGCACCCGCGCACCCTACCGTCGTATACACCCTCCGCGATGCCCCGTTCACTCTCGCGATCGTCCACCAGTCGCCGCTGCCGATGGAAACGACGGGTGTCCGATGTGGACGAAGGCGTAGAACCGTTGTGGCAGAACCGTTCGGGGGCGGGGCGGCGGGTACGCTGTGCCGCATGGACGAGCCGAGGCCCGTGACGGCGGGCATGACGATCAGTGTCCGGACCCGGCGCGACGTCGTGGTCGTCGACCCGCAGCGGTTCGTGGCCGCGGCCCGGCAGGCGCTGCGCGACCTCGACCCCGACCTCACCGAGGCGGCGGCGGCCGTGGCCATCGCGGACGTGTATGACGCCGTGCACGCCCTGCTCGACCGCGACGGCCAGCTCGCCGCCGACGCGGCCGACCCGCGGGAGCCGCACGTCGGCCGCGGTGCGCCGCGCCCCGGCGCCCGCGTCACCGACCGGGCCGACGGCCTGTCGCCGGCCGGCCTCATCCAGCAGGTCGTGCTCGACGAGCCGATGCCGTTGCAGGACTACGGCTGTTTCCTGCCGGAGGACCCGTTCGCGGTGCGCCGCTAGCGGTGCGCCGTCAGTGGGTAAATCCGTTGTCGGTGCACGGCTTCGGTGCTGCACTGGGTGCCGGAGGTGGACGGTGCATCGTCATCAGCGGCCGGCGGGCGCCGGTCACGTCGGGGACCGCATGAAGCTGCACCGCAGGTCGGTGTGGTGCGACGGGCGCATGCTCACCGTCATCACTTTGCGGCCGGACACCGACTGCCGCTTCAGCACCAACTTCTACCACGAGACGTGGCACATCCTCGGCGACTGGCGCGGCGCGCGGCTGCTGGGCCGGCTGCTGTGGGGCCTGGCGTTCCAGCGCCGCCCCGGCACCCTGGTCCTCATCGACCTGCCGCACATCGACCCGAACCCGTTCGACGGGCGCCCCAGCGACCCGATCGTGCTCGTGCCGTCGGACCTCACCGCGCTGAGCGGCGGCACGGCCCGGGCGCTGCGGCGCCGGCTGCCGCTGCGGGCCGCGCCGGAGGGCACCGTGCGGTGGCAGACCCACGGCCTCGATCCGGTGATGGCGGGACGGGTTCCGTGGGACGAGCGGCCGCCGGGCCTGCCACGGCCGCTGCCGGCCATCCCGTCAGGGGCGCCGCGGCCACGCGTCGACCGGGTGGGCGGCCTGCTGATGTTCGCCGCCTCCGCGCCCGACCTGCGTGGTTACGCGCCGGGCGTGCACGAGCTGGGCCGGTATGCCTTCCGCGGCATGGACTACACCGAGCTGGAGTCCCCGGACGGCGAGGTGCAGGTCTTCAACGACTACCGGCACCGGGTGTCCGCCGCCTGGGCGGCCCGGCGGGAGCTGCGCGCCGAGGGCGTCACCGGGACCGGTCAGGCCTTCGACGAGCTGGTCTGGGACCGCGGGACGGACGTCCGCCGCCGGGCGTTGCGCCCGATCGCCCCGACCCCCGACCTGCCACCCGGCTGACCGGCACTCCGCACGGCCGGGTGGGCGGCCGCGCTGTGGCACGCCGCCGGCCGGGCTGCGGTCGGCGAGGTGCCAGACGCGGCGCCGGGTCGCGCAGGGTGCGGCGGGGGTGACCGCACCAGCTATGGTGATGCGGTGATCCTGGTCGCACACCGCGCGGGCAACGCGCTGGCGGACCTGCGGGCCGCCCTCGACGCCGGCGTCGACCTGGTCGAGGCCGATGTCCGGCTGTATCGCGGTGCCCTGGAGATGCGGCACGCCAAGGCGGTCGGCCGGCGGCTGCTCTGGGAGCCGTGGCGCGACTTCACCCGCCGCCGCGACGTGTCGGTGCCGCTGCTGGCCGACGTCCTCACCACGGCCGCCGGCGACTCGCGGCTGATGCTCGACCTCAAGGGACCGTTCCAGGGCGTCGCGCCACTGACCGCGGCGGCGCTGCGGGAGGCGGCGCCGGGCGTGCCGGTGACGGTGTGCTCCCGCGAGTGGGGCATGCTCGCCGCGTTCGAGGACCAGCCGCACATCCGCCGGGTCTACTCGGCCGGCAACCGCCGCCAGCTCGACCAGGTGCGGCAGCTGGTCCGCCGGCAGCGGGTGGACGGGCTGTCCATCCGCCTCAGCCTGCTCACCCCGGCCGTGGTCGCCGAGCTGCACGAGCACACCGGCCTGGTCATGGTGTGGTCGGTCGACACCGAGGCGGAGCTGGCGCAGGCCCGCGCGCTGGGTGTGTCCGGCATCATCAGCAAGAACCTCCCGCTGCTGCGCAGCGTGGCACCCGCGTAGCGGGATCCGGTACCGTGCCCTGACGGAGCGGATGTGGTCGACTCCGCGCCGTCCCAGACCCCGGTGGCGAACCTGTTCGAAGGTCCCGGGAGAAGACTGTGCACATCCGCAGGGGTCGGCTGCTCTATCTGTCCAGTTTCGACGTCACGAGCCTCGGCGTGGTCCGTCGGCGGGTCCTGCGGCACCTGCACCTGGCGGGGCTGTCCGGCTTCCGTGCGGACGGCTTCCTCCTTGCCGTCGCGGAGATCCTCGCCAACGCCGTCGAGCACGGCGGCGGCTCCGGCATGATCGAGCTCCGCCACGACGGCGACCGCCTGGACTGCGAGATCTGCGACGAGGGTCCGGGTCTGCGGCCCGGCGCTCACGGCACGCACCTCGCGGCCTCGACGGACGAGCGCGGCCGCGGCCTGCGGCTGGCGCACATGCTCTGCGACCAGGTGCTGCACCACCGGGTCGCGACCGGGACCCGCATCACACTGACGATCGCCATCACCCCGGCGGCGTGACGGAGACGAAGGCGCGGGCGTCCAGGACGTAGGCGAGACAGTCCTGAGCCGGGAGCCGGACCCATTCGCGCATCGGCCGGCCGGGGCGCGGGGAGCACGGCAGGCCGACGCCGGCGGCGATGAGCTCCCCGACCCGGGCGGCCGGCAGCTTCACGATCATGTCGTCGCCGGACGTGAACGCGTAGCACCGGCCGCCGGTCTTCAGGCCGGGGGACCGCAGCATCCGGCCCACCTCGTCGTCCGGGTGCAGACGGAGCACCGCGTCGAAGACCGGGTGCACGTCAGGTCAGCCTTCGCAGCTCGGCGAGGCGCTGCGAGCGGTGGCGGCGTTCCGAGTCGGTCGCGGCGCCGGCAAGCGACTCGGTCAGTGCCTGCACGGCCTCGGCGTAGCGGCCCTCCCGGGCGAGCAGGTCCGCGCGGACCGCGTGCCAGCGGGGGCTCGGCGGCAGGTCGGCGAGCAGCGCCAGGCCGGTCGCGGCGCCGCTCGCCTCCGCGGTGGCCACCGCCCGGGCCAGGCCGGCGGCCGGGCTCGGGGCGACGGACACGAGCAGGTCGTACAGCCGGACGATCTCCGGCCAGTCGGTGTCGTCATACGAAGCGGCACGGGCGTGCTCCGCGGCGATCGCGGCCTGCAGCTGGTACGCGTCGGCGCGCCGCTCGGAGGCCTCCAGGGACGCGTTGAGCAGCGCGATCCCGCGGTTGATCGCCGAAGAGTCCCAGCGGGTGCGGTCCTGGCAGTCGAGGGTGACGACCGCCCCCGAGGCGTCCAGGCGGGCGGGGCGGCGGGCCTCGGTGAGCAGCAGCAGCGCCAGCACAGCGGTGGGGGTGGGCTGGTCGGGCAGCAGGTCGTGCAGGAGCGAAGCGAGCCGGACCGCCTCGGCGCACGCGTCGACGTCGAACACCGCGGCACCGTCGACCGGGGCGTGGCCGGCGGTGTAGAGGCTGTGGATCACGCCGCAGACGGCGGGCAGCCGGTCGGGCAGTTCGTCGGCCGGCGGCACCCGGTACGGGATGTGCGCCGCGGCGATCTTCTGCCTGGCCCGGGTGAGGCGTTTCTCGGTGGCGGCCTCCGTGGTGAGCAGGACGCCGGCGATCTGCGCGGGGGACAGGCCGCACAGGGTGCGCAGGGCGAGGGCGACCTGGGTCGGCGGGGACAGCGTCGGGTGGCAGCAGGTGAAGATCAGGCGCAGCAGGTCGTCGTGGACGACGGCGTCGGTGGGCAGGTCGGACCGGGCCAGGTCGATCATCCGGGTGCCTTCCTCCTCCTTGCCGCGGCGGGCCCGTTCGCGGCGCAGGATGTCGATGGCCTTCCGGCGGGCCGTGACGGTGAGCCAGGCGCGCGGCTGCGGCGGTACCCCCGTCACCGGCCATGCGTCGAGGGCCGCGAGGACCGCCTCCTGGACGGCATCCTCGGCGATCTGCACGTCGCCGACGGTCCGGATCAGGGTCGCGAGGATCCGCGCGCCCTCCACCCGGACCGTCTGCGCGACCGTGTCGTGGGAACTGCTCACTTGACCGCGATCACCGGGCGCACCTCGACGGCGCCGCCCCACGCCGCCGGGATCTCCGCGGCGATCGTGACCGCCTCGTCCAGGTCGGCGGCCTCGATCAGGTAGTAGCCGGTCAGCGCCTCCTTGGTCTCGGCGTAGGGCCCGTCGGTCGTGACGATCTTCCCGCCGCGGGCGCCCTCGACGCGGACGACGGTGGCGGTGGCGGTCGGGTGCAGCACGGCGCTGGCCCGGAGGCTGCCGGCGTGATCGACCGCGAACCGCCGGTATTCGGCGAGCTCGGCGGCCTGCTCCGGGGCCCACCAGTCGACGTCGGCGGTGTAGGTCAGTGCGAGGTACTGCGGCATCGGAGGCGCTCCTTCCAGGGGACCAGGGTGGCCCCTCAACCATGGAACGAACGGCGGGGACCGGAAAAGGACATGTCAGCGCGGGCGGGTGAGGCCGAGGTCGTAGGCGAAGATGACGGCCTGGATCCGGTCGCGGGCGCCGACCTTCGCCAGGACCCGGCCGACGTGCGTCTTGACCGTCGACTCGGACAGCACCAGCCGCTCGGCGATCTCACCGTTGGTCCAGCCGTTGCCGATGGCGACGAGGATCTCGCGTTCCCGGTCGGTGAGGGTGGCCAGGCGCGGGTCGGTGACCGCGGCCGCGCCGCCGAGCTGGTGCGCGAACGTGTCGAGGAGCCGCCGGGTGAGGGCCGGTGCGATGACCGCGTCGCCGGCGGCGACCGCGCGGATACCGGCGAGAAGCTCCTCCGGGTGGGCATCCTTGAGCAGGAAGCCGCTGGCGCCGGCCCGCAGCGCCGCGTGCGCGTACTCGTCGAGGTCGAACGTGGTGAGCATGAGGATGCGGGACCGGCCGCCCGACTCGACGATCCGCCGGGTCGCCTCGATGCCGTCCATGCCGGGCATCCGCACGTCCATCAGGACCACGTCGGGGTGCAGGTCGGTGGTGCGGCGCACCGCCTCGGTGCCGTTGCCGGCCTCGCCGACCACCTCCGTGTCCGGGTTGCTCTCCAGCAGCATGCGGAAGCCGAGCCGTTGCAGCGGCTGGTCGTCCACGATGAGCACGGTGATCATGCCGGGTCGCTTTCGCTGAGGGACAGGTCGGCCTCGACGCTCCATCCTCCCCCTGGGGCGGGCCCGGCGGTGACGGTCCCGCCATACATGGCCGCGCGTTCCCGCATCCCGATCAGGCCGTGGCCGGGGACGCCGCGGCGGACGGCCAGGCCGTTGTCACGGACCGTGATCCGCAGCCGGTCGCCGTCGATGCGCAGCGCCAGGTGTACGTCGGTGCTCGGCCCGGCATGCTTGAGCGTGTTGGTGAGGGCCTCCTGCACGATCCGGTAGGCGGCCAGCTGGACCCCCGCGTCCAGCGCTTGGAGATCCCCGCTGCTCTGGTACTCCACCCGCGGCCCGGCGGCACGGACCCGCTGGCACAGCGGGTCGAGGTCGGCGATCCCGGGCTGCGGGCTCAGGTCCGGTTCGTCGGTCTGCTCGCGCAGCACGCCGAGCATGCGGCGCAGCTCCGCCAGGGACCGGCGGCCGGTGTCGCCGATGAGCTGGAGCGCCTCCTTGCTGCGTGCGGGCGCGGTGTCCGCGGCATACGCACCGCCGTCGGCGAGCGTGACGATGACCGACAGGCTGTGCCCGACGATGTCGTGCATCTCGCGGGCGACGCGGGTGCGTTCGGTGGCCGCGGCGAGCAGGCTGCGCTGGTCGCGTTCGATCTCCAGCTGCACGGCTCGGTCCCGCAGCGCGGCCAGCTGCGCGCGGCGCAGGCGCACCGCGAGGCCGAGAGCGACGGCGGCGGTGCCGAAGACGGCGAGACCGAACATGGCGTCCCAGACGCCGATCGTGCCCGACAGCCGCACCACGACCACCACGTACGCCGCGAGCAGGGCCGGCGCGGCCCGCGGCAGGTGCCGCAGCGATCCGTGCAGCACCAGGTTGTACAGCGCGACGAGCACGGCCACGTCGGCGCGGAACATGATCCCCGCCGCCCACTGCACGATGAAGACGGCGATCACGGCGTGGAACGCGACGAACGGTGCCCGGCGCCGCCAGTACAGCGGCAGCAGCAGCGCGGCCTGCAGCAGCAGCATCTCCGGCAGGGAGCGGTCGGTCCACGCGATCGGAGGGCCGTCGCCGTCCTGGTGCTCGCCGATGTCGGGGGCGCCGAACATCAGGAAGATCAGCAGCACCCCGCCGGCGTCCAGCACCCAGCGGTGCCGCGCGTCCCACTGCCGCAGGCGGTGGGTGAGGCGCAGCACCTGGGTGGCCCACGGGTGCCCGACGTCGGAAGTGCTCACTGGTTCATCCTCCTGGTCCGGCACCCGCGACAACCAGGGATCAGGCGTCGGCGCGCTTGAGCCGGTACGCGGCGCCGGCGAGGGCGAGGGCCGTCCAGCCGAGCAGGACCAGCAGCCCCGTGCCCGCCGACAGCGTCCCGCTCGCGTGGTGCAGGGCGAAGATCGACTCGCCGGCGTTGCTCGGCAGGTACGGGGTGATCTCCGTCCGCCACGCCTTCGGCAGCAGCGACATCAGCCCCGGCACCAGCAGGAACGTGCCGACCAGCGCGGAGATCCCGCCGGCGGAGGAGCGCAGCAGCGCGCCGAGCGCGACCCCGATGACACCCACCAGGCCGAGGTAGACCCCGACGCCGAACAGGCTCGCCACCACCCCGTCGGTGGAGAAGGTCATCGCCGCCGTGGTCCCGGACAGGATGCCGCTGCTGATGGCGAACGAGACGAACGCGCCGGTGACGCCGACGGCGAGGGCGACCGCGCCGTACACGCCGGCCTTCGCCCACAGCACCGGCAGCCGCTTCGGCACGGCCGCGAGGGTCGAGCGGATCATGCCGGTCGTGTACTCGCCGGACGTGGTGAGGACCCCGAGGACGCCGAGCGCGATCAGCGCGAACGGCACCCCGAACAGCGCGATGCTGTGCGTGGTCGCGTTGGCGAAGTCGTCGTCCATCGGACGGCCGGAGCCGATGCTGGACTTGAACTGCAGCGCGGCGATGGTGCCGAACGCGAGCAGGAGCAGCAGGCCGATGCCGAGGGTGATCCAGGACGAGCGCAGCGACCACAGCTTCGCCCATTCGGCGCGGGCGACCCGCGGCCCGGTGACCTTGAGTCCGGCGGGGAGCGGCGCGCGCACCGGCGCCGGCCGGGTTTCGGTGATCGTCATGCTGCCCTCGCAGAGGTGTGGTATTCGACGGCGTCCTTGGTCAGTTCCATGAAGGCCTCCTCGAGGGAGACCGCCTTGCCGGTGAGCTCGAACAGGGTGATCCCGTGCGCGGCGGCCCGGATCCCGACCTCGCGGGCCGGCAGCCCGGTCACCTGCAGCTGCTCCGACCCGGGCCGGCCGGTGATCCCGACACCCGGGCCGGCCAGGACCTGCCGGAGCCGGGCCGGGTCGGCGCTGCCGACGACGACGGTGTCCCCGCCGGCGTCGCGGACCAGGTCCTGCACCGTGGTGTCGGCGAGGACCCGGCCCCGGCCGACGACGATGAGGTGATCGGCGACGAGGGCCATCTCGCTCATCAGGTGCGAGGACAGGAAGACGGTGCGGCCCTCGGCGGCCAGACCGGTGAGCAGCTGCCGGATCCACAGCACGCCCTCGGGGTCCAGGCCGTTGACGGGCTCGTCGAGCATGATCGTCTGCGGGTCGCCGAGCAGCGCCGCCGCGATGCCGAGCCGCTGGCCCATGCCGAGGGAGAACGCGCCGGCCCGCTTGCGGGCCACCGACTGCAGGCCGGTCAGCTCGATGACCTCCGACACCCTGGCGCGGGGGATGCCGTGCGTGTGCGCCAGGACCATCAGGTGGTCGAACGCGGAGCGGCCCGGGTGGATCGAGCGGGCCTCCAGCAGCGCGCCGACCTCCCGCAGCGGCGCGGCGTGCCGGGCGTACCGGCGGCCGTTGACCGTCACCGAACCCGACGTCGGCGCGTCCAGCCCGACGATCATCCGCATCGTGGTGGACTTGCCCGCGCCGTTCGGCCCGAGGAAGCCCGTGACCGCGCCCGGGTGGACCGTGAAGTCCACACCGTCCACGGCCGTCTTGTCGCCGTACCGCTTCGTCAGCTGCCGTGCCTCGATCATCGTCGCCCCTCAGTGCCGCTGTCGGACCTTGCACCATGAACGCTAGGCATTCGGGCAGGGCGTTCCGTCGTACCGCGGTCCGATCTTCGGAGGCGGCGGGTGGTACCGCGGTACCAGAGCAGGACTGGCAGAAAGTTCTTACCTGACTCCCAGGAAGCGCGGTTAGGTTAGGGACATGCGCCCGAACGGGAGGCCCCCGGAGGCACCACGCGACCTGCAGGTCGACTTCGACGTCCAAGGCGACGTGCTCGCCAACGGAGACCCGCCCCGGCCGTCCCGGCAGTGGCCGAAGCTGCCGCAGGTCACCGCACCCCGGCGGGGCGTCCTGCTCGGCGTCGCGGTGGTGCTGGCGCTGGTGCTGACCGCGTTCATCGCCTTCCAGGCAGGCTCCGACGGCTCCGACGCCGCCAGCGCCCGGCCATCCGCGTCGCCGTCGCCGTCGAAGTCGGGACCGCCGACGATCGCGCAGATCTATGCGTCCGTGGCGCCGTCGGTCGTCACGATCCAGGCCCTCGACGGTGACAAGGTCGCCGCGACCGGCACCGGCGTCGTCGCCAGCGCCGAAGGGATCATCCTCACCGCCAACCATGTGGTCGCCGGCGCCGGCAGCATCCGGGTCGTGTTCGCCGACGGCACCCAGGCCGCGGCCAAGGTCGCCCAGGCCGACCCGGCGATGGACATCGCCGCGCTCGCCCCCGAGGCGCTGCCCGACGTGCTCGTGCCCGCCGTCATCGGCAACTCCGACCGCCTCGCCGTCGGCAACACCGTCGTCGCCGTCGGCAACCAGCTCGGGCTCACCAGCAGCGCCACCGCCGGCGTCATCTCCGGCCTGGACCGCACCGCGACGAACCCCGACGGCACCAAGCTCACCGGCCTCATCCAGTTCGACGCCGCGGTCAACCCCGGCAGCTCCGGCGGCCCGCTCGTCAACGCCAAGGGCGAGACGATCGCGATCGTCGTGGCACTGGCCAACCCGACATCCGCCGGCACGTTCGTCGGCGTCGGCTTCGCCGTCCCGATCGGCGCCGCCCTCGGCGCGGGCGGCGGCGACCAGGCACCACAGCAGTGAACACCCGCTCGCAGACGTAAGGACGATACGTGGACACATCATCCGAAAACGGCATCACCGGCGCCGTCGAGCAGGTCCTGTACGAGGTCAAGAAGACCATCGTCGGGCAGGACGCGCTGCTGGAGCGGCTCATGGTCGCGTTGCTGTCCCGCGGGCACATCCTCGTCGAGGGCGTCCCCGGCCTGGCCAAGACCCTCGCGGTGAAGGCCCTCGCGGCGGCGATCGGCGGGCAGTTCCACCGGGTCCAGTTCACCCCCGACCTGGTGCCGGCCGACATCGTCGGCACCCGGGTCTACCACCAGCTCAGCGGCGAGTTCCAGGTGTCGCTCGGCCCCGTCTTCACCAACCTGCTGCTCGCCGACGAGATCAACCGGGCCCCGGCGAAGGTGCAGAGCGCGCTGCTGGAGGTCATGCAGGAGCAGCAGGTGACCATCGGCCGGGAGACGCACCACATCCCGCGGCCGTTCCTGGTCATGGCCACGCAGAACCCGATCGAGTCCGAGGGCACCTATCCGCTGCCCGAGGCGCAGGTCGACCGGTTCATGATGAAGGTCGTCGTCGGCTACCCCAGCCCGACGGAGGAGTTCGTGATCGTCGAGCGGGCCATCTCCCCGCTGCCGATGCTGCAGGCGATCGTCGACCCCGAGCGGCTCATCCAGATGCAGGGCCAGGTCGAGCAGGTCTACGTCGACCCGTCCCTGATCGAGTACTCGGTCCGCCTCGCCAACGCGACCCGCCGGCCGGAGGAGGTCGGGCAGGGCGACCTGGCCCGGTACATCAGCTTCGGCGCCAGCCCCCGCGCCTCGATCAACCTCGTCCTCGCCGCGCGGGCCCTGGCCTTCATCCGCGGCCGGGACTACGTCATCCCGCGCGACCTCACCGAGCTCGCCCTGGACATCTTCCGGCACCGGCTGGTGCTGTCGTATGAGGCGCTGTCCGACGACGTCACCGCCGACACGATCCTCACCCGGGTCATGGCGGCGCTGCCCGTGCCGGTCCCGGTCAGCAGCGGAAGCCGCTGACCGTGGCGAGCGCACCCGACCGCCTGCTGCGGCGCCTGGAGTGGCAGGTGATCCGCCGGCTCGACGGGCAGCTGCAGGGCGCCTACCGCACCGTGTTCCGGGGCAGCGGCATCGACTTCGCCGACCTGCGGGAGTACACGCACGAGGACGACGTCCGCCACATCGACTGGAACGTGACGGCGCGGCTGGACGAGCCGTATGTGCGGCAGTACACCGAGGACCGGGAGCTCACCGCCTGGCTGGTGCTGGACCTGTCGGCGTCGATGCGGTTCGGCGGTGCGCCGCGCGGCAAGGACTCGCTGCTCACCGAGCTCGCCGTGTGCCTGGCCCGGCTCTTCACGCAGGGCGGCAACCGGATCGGCGCGATCCTCTACGACAACGGCCTGCAGCGGGTCGTGCCGGCCCGCACCGGCCGCACCCACGTGCTGCGGCTCGCCCACGAGATCGGCAAGGCGACCGAGGCCCTCGCGTCCCGGAAGGCCGCACCGGGCCCGGCCACCGACGTCGACGCGATGCTGCGGCTGGCCGCGTCCCAGGCCCGCCGGCGCAGCCTGGTCTTCGTGATCTCCGACTTCCTCAGCGGCGACGACGGTGACACGATCAGCTGGGAGGACTCGCTGCTGCGGCTCACCCACCGGCACGAGGTCGTCGCGATCCGGGTCGTCGACCCCATGGAGCTGGACCTGCCCGACCTGGGCCTGGTCCTGGTCGAGGACGCCGAGACCGGCGAGCAGGTCCTCGTCGACACCAGCGACCCGATCTTCCAGCAGCGGCTGCGCGAGCAGGTCGACGGGCGCGAGGCCGCGCTCGCGGCCGCGATGCGCCGGGCCAGGGTGACGCCGCACCGCGTCTCCACCGACCAGGACCCGCTCCTGGCACTGGTCGAGATGGTGCGTTGGTCGAAGAGGCGTCGCGCATGAGCTTCCAGCACCCGATGCTCCTGGTCGTCGGAGTCCTCGTAGCGGTAGCGGTGGCGGTGGGGTACTGGTGGCTGCAACGGCAGCGGTCCCGGGCCCTGGCGGCCGCGGGACTGGCCACGAACAAGGACGGGATTCGCCGGCACCTGCCGCCCGTCCTGTTTCTTGCCGCGCTGACGCTGCTGCTGCTGTCGATCGCCCGGCCGCAGGCGGACCTGCCGGTCGCCAGGGCCGCCGGCACCGTCATCCTCGCTTTCGACGTGTCCAACAGCATGGCCGCCGACGACGTCGCGCCGTCCCGGCTCGCCGCCGCGCAGCAGGCCGCGATCGAGTTCGCCGAGGCCCAGCCGGACAGCGTCAGCATCGGCGTGGTCGCCTTCGACCAGGGCGCGCTCACCACCCAGCAGCCCTCCGACGACCACACCGCGACCGTCGCCGCGATCAAACGGCTCCAGATCAACGGCGGCACCTCGATCGGCCAGGCCATCCTCGCCTCGCTCACGGTGATCGCCGGCAAGCCGGCGCAGCTGCCGGAGGAGGGGCAGCCCGCCGCGGACCTCGGGTACTGGGGCAACGCCACGATCGTGCTGCTGTCCGACGGTGAGGACACCGGCGGGCCCGACGCCGTGGCCGCCGCCCAGCTCGCCGCCACCGCCGGCGTGCACATCGAGACCGTCGGCGTCGGCACCGTCGAGGGCGCCACCGTGAAGATCGACGGTTTCCAGGTGGCGACGTCGCTGGACGAGGAGCTGCTGACCGAGGTCGCGCAGACCACGACCGGCTCCTACCACCGCGCCGAGAACATCGAGGCGCTGCACGACATCTACAGCGCGCTGGACCTGCGGCTGACCACCCAGGTGAAGCCGGTCGAGCTGACCGGGGCCGCCGCCGTGATCGCCGTGCTGCTGCTCACCATCGGGGGCATACTGATGACCACCTGGTTCGGACGGATCCTCTGATGTCGCTGCACTGGCCGTGGGCCCTCGTCGCGCTGCTGGCGTTCCCGTTGCTCCTCGCCGTGCGCTGGTGGACGCGCCGCCGCAAACGCCGCGCCGCCGTGCGGCTGCCGAGCGTCGCGCTGATCCGCGCGGCCCTGCCCGGCCGCACGTCGTGGAAGCGGCGGGTGCCGCTGTGGCTGTTCGCCGCCGGCCTGCTCGTCACCGGCGTCGCCGCGGCCCGGCCCGAGGCGTCGGTGGTCGTGCCCGACAGCGCCGCGACGATCATCCTGGCGATGGACGTGTCGGGCTCGATGTGCTCCACCGACGTGGCACCGAACCGGCTGACCGCCGCGCAGAAGGCGGCCCGCGAGTTCATCAAGGACCACGACGGCAACCAGAAGATCGGCCTGGTCGCGTTCTCCGGCATCGCCGGGCTGATCGTGCCGCCGACGACCGACAGCAAGCAGCTCCTGGACGCGATCGACGGCCTGCGGACCTCCCGCGGCACCGCGATCGGCCTGGCCATCCTCGCCTCGATCGACGCGATCGCCGAGATCAACCCCGACGTGCCGCCGACCGGCGTCGAGGTCCCCGACGACGGCACCGTCACCGGCGAATACGAGCCGGACACGATCGTCGTGCTCACCGACGGCCGCAACACCGACGGCGTCGACCCGCTGACGGCCGCGGCCGCCGCCGAGGCCCGGCGCCTGCGGGTCTACACGATCGGCTTCGGCACCGCCAACCCGTCGCCGATGGTCTGCTCCAGCGACCAGATCAGCGGCGGCACCCAGTTCCGCGGCGGTCCCGGCGGCCAGTTCGGCGGCCGCGGCCGGTTCCAGGACATGGACGAGTCGACGCTGACGAAGGTCGCCGACACGACCGGCGGCAAGTACTTCAAGGCAGAGGACGCCGAGTCCCTCGGTGACGTGCTGCGGGACCTGCCGAGCCAGGTGACGCTGCAACGCAAGAAGACCGAGCTGACATCATGGTTCGCCCTGGCCGGTGCGGCCCTGGTACTGCTCGCGGTCGGCCTCGCACAGTGGTGGAACCGCACGCGAATACCGGCGCCTGCCCGTCCCGCGGGTGGCTCGTAACGGCGGTACGCTGTCGGCCGCGTCGTCACGGCGCGTGCCGGTAGGGAGCTGCCATGACCCGTCGCCTCATCCAGCCGCGCCGCTGGTCGCCGCCGCGCCCCGCCCGCGACGGCGGCGGCACCGCGCCGTTCGTCGTCGGCCGCCTCCTCCCGACCGGCGGGCACGGTCCCGAGGACGTCATGTTCGACGGGCGCGGCAACGTGGTCACGGGGACCGGCGACGGGCGGGTGCTGCGCCTGGGCCCGGTCGGCGGGCGCACGGTCGCCGGTGACACCGGTGGGCGACCCCTGGGCGTGCAGCCGTGCGCCGACGGCAGCGTCCTGGTCTGCGACCACGACCGCGGGCTGCTGCGGCTGCAGCCGGACGGCACCGTCGAGGTCCTCGTCGACACCGTCGACGGCGAGCCGCTGACGTTCGCCAGCAACGTGGTGCAGGGCCCGGACGGCACCATCTGGTTCACCACGTCGACGAAGCGGTGGAGCCTCGAACATCACCTGGGTGACATGTTCGAGCACACCTGCACCGGCCGGCTGATCCGCCGCGACCCCGACGGCACCGTCACCACCCTGCTGGGTGAGCTGAAGTTCGCCAACGGGCTCGTCCTGGCACCCGACGGCAGCCACCTGCTGTTCGCGGAGACCGCCGGGTACCGGATCTCGCGGTTCTGGCTGACCGGCTCGAAGGCAGGCACCGTCGAGGCCCTCGTGGAGAACCTCGCCGGCTTCCCCGACAACATGAGCCTCGGCAGCGACGGCCTGCTGTGGGTCGCCATCGCCGCGCCGCGCAACGCCCTGCTCGACCGGCTCCTGCCGCTGCCGGGCGTGCTGCGGCTCCTGGTGTGGAACCTGCCCGCGGCGCTGCGGCCCAAGGCGACGCCGGTCGCCTGGGTCATGGCGTTCGACCTCGACGGCGGCCTGGTCCACGACCTGCGCACCAGCGACGGGTCCTACGGGTTCGTCACCTCGGTCGCCGAGCGCGACGGGACCGTCGTGGCCGGCAGCCTCACCCAGGACTCCATCGCGGTGCTCGACCTCAGCGCAGGATGAGCCGGATTCCGGCGTCGAACGCGTCCCGCGCGGTGAATCCCTGCGCGCCGCCCTCGGCGAGGGCCCGGGCGATGGTCGGGAACCGGGCGGCGAAGGCCGCGGCGGCGGCCGGGTCCATCCGGGTCGCGCCGGGGGAGTCCTGCTCCTCGATGACCCGGCCGTAGGTGAAGTGCAGCGCGGTGAACACGCGGGCGGTGGCGTCGGCGAGCGGCAACCCTGATTCGACGGCCGCCGCCAGCGCCGTCTCGGCGAGGTGGCCGAGGGTCTGGGTATGCGAGTTCACCTTCGAGCACGGCCTCACCTCCCTGCTCCAGCTCATGCGGGCAGCACTGGCCGAGCGCGGATGACCGGATCACCTCGTGCCGCGGGGGCGCACGAGGGCGTGACACGATCCGGCGGCGTGGCCTACGCTCCGGTCCGTGCGCGTGAAGATCCATGACGAGACGGCCGCGGGGCGCGTCGTCAGTGCCCTGGAACTGGACGTCTCCGGCCCGGTGCGGCTGCGTGAGCTGATCCGCCTGCGGGTGCGGGAGGAGGTCGCGCGCTACAACGCCCGGCCGGTCGAACGGTTCCAGGGCCTGGTCCGCCCGACCGCGGCCGAGGCGGACCTCAACGGCTATCGCATGGCCACCCCGGCCCGGATCGACTGGGAGCAGCAGGCCGACGCGGCGCTGACCGCGTTCGACCGCAACGGGTTCTTCGTGCTCGTCGGCGACCGGCAGGTCGAGGACCTCGACGAGGAGCTGACCCTCGACGAGGCGGCCCGTGTGGTGTTCATCCGCCTGGTGCAGCTGGTCGGCGGATGACCGCCGAGACCCTGGCCACGCACCGGGGCCGGGCCGCGCAGGTGCTCCCGGCCGAGCTCGACGCCGACGCCGTCGAGCGCTTCCACCGGCGGGTGCTGCCGGATCTCGACGACGAGCAGGTCCGGTCGGTCACCGTCGCGCTCGCCGAGTGGGCGTCGGACTACCGCGGCTGGGTGTGGGACGCGGCCCGCCTCTTCCCCGCCCTGGCCAACCGCCGCCCGGCGTGGACGGTGACCGATGTCGAGCTGCTGTTCGGCCTCGCCCATCGGGCGGCGGAGCAGTCGACCGTGACCGTGCTGCGCATCGCCACCGGCGCCGCTGAACGGCTGGACCTGGCCGGCCGCAGCACGCTCGTGGCGCAGTTCCGGCAGGCGCAGCAGCTGGTCGACACGTCCGCCCTGCGCGAGGCGGCCGAGCGGGCGCACCTGCTGCGGCGGCTGATGCTGCTCGCGGACAACGCGGACGACACGGCCGGCGCAGCGTCCGTCTGGGCCGGCCGGATCAGCGTCGAGGACGGCTGGAGCCGGGCGGCGGTCGCGCACCTGCGGTCCGCACCGCCCGGCGCCGACGCGATCGGCGCGCTGCTCGATCACGCGCTGACCCTTACTTCTGGCCCGCGGCCGACGAAGATCTGGCTGCGCCGGACGGGCGAGCTCCTCGATGGCCGTCCCGACCTCATTGCCCTGCTGCACGACCTGCTCGACCTCGCCCGCACCTGCGAACCCGCGCCGGTCGAGCAGTACTCCTGGCACCTGCGCATACGGGTCGGCGAGGCCAACGCAGGCATGGTGCGGGGGCTGCTGTGGGCCGCGCAGGTGTCCGGCGAGCCGTGGCTGGTCCCGCTGGTGCTGGCCCTGGAGCCGACGCTGCACGAGCCGAAGCCGCTCAACGCCTGCTACGCGGTGCTGGGGCGGCGCGCCGACACCGCCGCGATCGCCGCGCTGGTGCAGTTGCAGCGCGGCACCCGGCACCGCGGGAAGCTCAAGCAGATCACCGCCGCCCTCGACGAGGCCGCCACCGCCGCCGGGATCAGCCGCTCCGAGCTCACCGAGCTGACCATCCCCGACTGCGGCCTCGACCGGCAGCGGCAACGGCGCCTCGAAACCGCCGTCATCACGGTCGACGACCGGGCCCGGGTCCGCGTGGACTGGGAACAGGACGGCGCGACCACGACGAAGCCACCGGCATCCGTCGGCGTGGAGCTCGCGGCCGAGGTGCGCCGCGCCACCACCGACCTGAAGAAGACCCTCGCCGGCGAGCGGGAACGGCTGGAGGACCTGCTGGTCGAGGACCGCGAATGGCCCTTGCAGACGTGGCGGGAGCGGTACCTCGAGCACCCGGTCACCGGCAGCCTCGCCCACCGTCTGCTGTGGACGGTCAGCGACGGCGACCGCCGGTACACCGGCCTGCCGGACGCGGACGGTCGCTTCACCCTCGCCGGCGGCGGGACGGCCGAGCCGGGCGCCGGGGCGCGGATCCGGCTCTGGCACCCGGTGGACGCCGACCCGGAGGAGGTCCGTGCGTGGCGCGCGCACATCCTCGCCGAGGAGGTCGCGCAGCCGTTCAAGCAGGCGTTCCGGGAGGTGTACCTGCTGACCCCGGCGGAGGAGCAGACCCGCGTCTACTCCAACCGGTTCGCGGCGCACATCCTGCGGTACCAGCAGGCGTACGCGTTGATGAAGGAACGCCGGTGGGGGAGCAACTACCTGGGTGGCTGGGACGGCGGCTACGACGGCGAGGCGAAACGGGAGTTCCCGGCGGCTGGGCTGACGGCCGTGTTCCACCACGAGCAGGCCACCGACGACGGCGGACGCGCCGACGCCGTGCAGTTCTGCTCGACCGACCGGGTCCGGTTCGAACGGGGCCGCGGCCGGGCACGGCAGGACGTCGCGCTGGCGGAGGTGCCGGCGCGGGTCTTCGCCGAGGCGATGCGCGACGTCGACCTGTTCGTCGGGGTCACCTCCATCGCCACCGACCCGACGTGGGCCGACGGCGGCGCGGACGACGACGCGCGCTTCGGCTACTGGCGGTCGTTCGCGTTCGGCGAACTGACCGCCAACGGCCAGGTCCGCCGGCAGGTGCTGGAGCACCTGCTGCCCAAGCTGAAGATCCGCGACCGGGCCCGGCTCGACGGCCATTACCTCGTCGTGGACGGCCACCTGCACACCTACCGCATCCACATCGGCAGCGGCAACATCCTGATGTCCCCGAACGACCGTTACCTGTGCATCGTGCCGGCCGGTGCCGCCAAACCCGCGGGCGTGCGCTTCCTGCCGTTCGAGGGCGACGCCATGCTGTCGACGGTGCTGTCCAAGGCCATGCTGCTGGCCGACGACCACAAGATCAAGGACCCGTCGATCGTCGGCCAGCTCGGTCAGGCCGGGCGGGCGTAGACCTCGCGCGGGATGGTGTACGCGAGGTCGACCGCCGTCTCCACGGCCTCGTCCAGGTCCAGCAGGCCCTGGGCGACCAGGCCGGCGAGGTAGCCGGCGTCGATGCGGCGGGCCAGGTCGTGCCGGGCCGGGATGGAGGCGAACGCGCGGGTGTCGTCGACGAAGCCGGCGGTGTTGTAGAAGCCGGCCGTCTCCGTGACCGCGGCCCGGAACCGCCGCAGGCCATCCGGGCTGTCCAGGAACCACCACGGCGCGCCGAGGCGCACGGCGGGGTAGACGCCGGCGAGGGGCGCCAGCTCGCGGCTGTAGACGGTCTCGTCGACGGTGAACAGGATGAGGCGCAGCGCGGGATGCCGGCCGAACGCCTGCAGCAGCGGCCGCAGCGACCGGGTGAACTCGGCCGCGACCGGGATGTCGAAGCCGCGGTCCGCCCCGTACAGCCGGCGCGCCTCGTCGTGGTGGTCGCGCAGCACACCCGGGTGCAGCTGCATGACCAGGCCGTCCTCGCAGGACATGGCCGCCATCTGGAACAGCATGTGGCCCGCGAACGCGGCCGCCTCGGCCGCGGTGACCTGGCCGGCGAGGGCCGCGGCGTAGATGCGGCGGGCGTCGGCGTCGCCGAGCGGGGTGGTGCCGGCGGACTCGTGGCCGTGGTCGGTGGCGAGGGCGCCGGCGGCGATGAACGCCTGGCGGCGGGCCCGCAGCGCCGACAGGTAGCCGTCGTAGTCGTCGGTGGCGACGTCGGCGCGCTTCGCGAGGGCGGCCACGTCGGAGCTCCACGACGGCCGGGCGAGGTGCACCAGGGCGTCGGGGCGGAACGTGGGGATGACCCGCTCGCCCCAGCCCTCGCCGGCCAGCCGGGCGTGCGCGTCGAGGTCGTCCAGGGGTGAGTCGGTGGTGGCGAGGACCTCGATGCCGAAGCGCTCGAACAGGGCCCGCGGCCGGAACTCCGGCCGGCCGAGGCGCTCGGTCAGCTCGTCGTAGAGCTGGTCGGCGGTCGCGGCGGACGGCGCGGTGTCGACGCCGAAGACCTCGACGAGCTCGTGGGTGAGCCAGTATCGCGACGGGGTGCCGCGAAACAGCCGCCAGTTGGCGCAGAACGTCCGCCAGATCGCCCGCGGGTCGGTTTCCGCGCCGGCGCCGATGCCGAGGGCCTCGAGGGGCACGCCGGCGGCGTGGACCAGCCGGGTCACGTAGTGGTCCGGGGTGATCAGCAGGCCGGCGGGGTCGCCGAACGGGGCGTCGTCGGCGAGCAGGGCGGCGTCGACGTGACCGTGCATGCAGACCAGCGGCAGCGACCGGGTCGCGGCGTAGACGGTGCGCGCGAGCTCCCGGGTCGCGGGGTCGGGCGGCAGGGCCCGGTCGGGGTCGAGGTGGAGCTGCGGCACCGTGATGACTCCCTTGCGGTTGATCCCACAAACGTTCTCATTACTGTGTGCCGATGATCCCCCCTCGTCAAGAGTCGCATCGAGGAATGTCTTGACATCATCGTGCAAACGATTTCAGACTGCTTCCCATCACCCCGGAACCAGGGAGCGTGCGCGATGCCGGTGACGATCAAGGACGTCGCCCGGGTGGCCGGCGTGTCGCCGTCGACGGTGAGCCGCGCCCTGACCACCCCCGCGCTCGTCCAGGCCGAGACCAGGTCCAGGGTCGAGCGGGCGGCCGCCGAGCTGGGCTACCAGCCCAACCGGGCGGCCCGCGGCCTGATCACCGGCCGCACCGGCAACATCGGGCTGATCGTGCCCGACCTCACCAACCCGTTCTTCCCGGGCGTCGTCAAGGGCGTGCAGGGCCGCGCCCGCGAGTCCGACTTCTCGGTCTTCCTCGCCGACACCGACGAGGACCCGACCGCCGAGGCCGGCCTGGTCCGGGCGCTGAGCAAGCAGGTCGACGGCATCGTGCTCTGCTCGCCGCGCATGGCGGAGGAGGACCTCCGCTCGGTCATCGGCGAGACGCCGGTCGTCATGCTCAACCGCCGGGTCGGCCAGATCCCGGCGATCACCATCGACAACGCCGACGGCATCCGGCAGGCCGTCGCCCATCTCGCCGCGCTCGGCCACCGGCGCATCGCCTACGTCGCCGGCCCCCGGCTGTCGTGGTCCAACCGCGAGCGGGCCCGGGCGCTGCGCTCGGTGACCGCCGCCGCCGGGATCGACCTGGTCGAGGTCGGCAACGTCGCACCCCAGTTCGCGGGTGGCATCGCGGCCGCCGACCTGGTGCTCGCCGCCGGCGTCACCGCGGTCATCGCCTACAACGACCTCGTCGCGCTCGGCCTGCTCAACTGGTTCGCCACCCGCGGCGTCAAGGTCCCCGAGGCCATCAGCGTCATGGGCTTCGACGACATCGTGCTCTCCCAGATGGTCAGCCCCTCGCTGACCACCGTCGCCCAACCGCAGGAGCCGATCGGCCGGGCCGGCGTCGACATGCTGCTGCAGCTGCTGGAGGACCCGGACCGCGCGGCCGTCGCGCGGCGCGAGCTTCCCTCGCAGCTCATGGTCCGTCACTCGACGGGCCGCGCCCCTACGCACCCCTCCACCTGAGCGTGTCCAACGGGCCCCACCCCGGCCCGCAGAAGGGAATCCGCCATGTCCCTCAGCCTCACCCTCACCCGACGGCGCTTCACCGCGACCGCGTCATTGCTCGCCCTGTCCCTGGTCGCCGGCTGCGGCGCCCCGACGAAGTCGACCCCGGCCCCCGCATCCAGCGGTGACCTGCCGCTGAAGCCCGCGTCGGCGGTGACCCTGAACATCCTCGACGTCGCCGGGAACCTGCAGCTCACCCAGGGCATGATCGACGACTTCGTGGCCGCGCACGCCGACACCATCAGCAAGGTCACCTACTCCAAGGCGACCGCGCCGGAGCTCGCGCCGAAGGTCAAGGCGCAGCAGAACGCCGGACGGGTCGACATCGACCTCGTGCTCACCGGCGTCGACGGCCTCGCCGCCGGCGTCGATCAGGGGCTGTGGCAGCCGTTGCTCCCGGCGTACGCGTCGCGCCTGCCCGGCATGAACGCCTACCTGCCCGGGGCCGCCGCGATGCAGAAGCTGGCCGGCGACTTCGGGGTCACGGTCACCTACTACCCGTCGGGACCGCTCATCGAATACCTGCCGGACAAGGTGCCGAACCCGCCGAAGAGCGCCGAGGAGCTCCTGGCGTTCGCCAAGGCCAACCCCGGCACCGTGCAGTACGCCCGGCCGGCCAACTCCGGTCCCGGCCGCACGTTCCTCATGGGGCTGCCCTACCTGCTCGGCGACAAGGACCCGAAGGACCCGGTCAACGGCTGGGAGAAGACCTGGGCCTACCTCACCGAGCTGAACAAGTACGTGGAGCTGTACCCGTCCGCCACCAGCGAGACGATGAAGTCCCTCGCCAACGGCTCCGCGAAGATCATCGCGACGACGACCGGCTGGGACATCAACCCGCGCGTCCTCGGCCAGGTGCCGAAGGAGGCGAAGATCGGCTCGCTCAACGGCTTCCATTGGGTCACCGACGCCCACTACGCCGTCGTGCCCAAGGGCGTGTCCGCCGACAAGCAGGCCGCGATCCTGCTGCTGTTGCAGCACATGCTGACCCCGCAGCAGCAGGCGAAGGCATACGACAAGGGCTACTTCTACCCGGGTCCCGCGGTCAAGGACGTGCCGGTGTCGATGGCGCCCGCCGACAGCCAGAAGGCGATCACCGACTTCGGTCGCGCCGAGTACGACCAGCTCATCGCCGGCAACCCCCTGGAGGTCCCGCTCGACGCGAAGGCCCTCGTGGCCGCGTTCGACAAATGGGACCGTGAGGTGGGCGGGGCGAAGGTGAAGAAGTGACCGGCTTCAACCAGCTGCGCCTCGAGGGCGTCACCCGTCGCTTCGGCGGCCAGGACGCGCTCGTCGACCTCAACCTGACGATCGAGCGGGGCGAGTTCATCGCCCTGCTCGGCCCGTCCGGCTGCGGCAAGTCGACCGCGCTCAACTGCCTCGCCGGGCTGCTGCCGCTCACCGCCGGCAGCATCTGGCAGGACGACACCCGCCTCGACACGCTGCTGCCGGAGAAGCGCGGCTTCGGCATGGTCTTCCAGAACTACGCGCTGTTCCCGCACCTTTCGGTGACGAAGAACATCGCGTTCGGGCTGCAGATGCGCCGGCTGCCCGGCGCGGAGATCCGCCGTCGCACCGACGAGGCGATCGCGCTGGTCCACCTCGAGGAGCAGGCCCGCAAGCTGCCGGGCCAGCTGTCCGGCGGGCAGCAGCAGCGGGTCGCGATCGCCCGCGCCGTCGTCCTGGAGCCGTCGCTGGTCCTCATGGACGAGCCACTGTCCAATCTGGACGCCAAGCTGCGGCTGGAGATGCGCACCGAGATCCGGCGGCTGCACCAGGCGCTCGGCCTCACCACCGTGTACGTGACGCACGACCAGGAGGAGGCGCTGTCGATGGCGGACCGCCTGGTCGTGCTGCGGGCCGGACGGGTCCAGCAGATCGGCACCCCCGAGCAGCTGCACACGCAGCCGGCGAACCGGCACGTCGCGGACTTCATGGGCTTCCGCAACCTGCTGCCGATGAAGGTCGTGTCGGCGGCGGCGAAGGACGTCGTGGTGGAGGGCGGGGGGCTGACGCTGCACGGCACCGCCGTCGGCGCGCTCGCCCCCGGCGACGAGGTCGTCGCGGCGGTCCGGCCCGAGTCGCTGCGGCTGGCGGCCGACGGGTTCACCTCGACCGTCGAGGTCGTGGAGTACCAGGGCCGCGAGGTCGCCGTCGAGGTCGTCACCGAGGCGGGGCAGCGGCTGCACCTGCGTACCGTGGACCGCCCGACACCCGGGGACAAGGTCGCGCTCGCCGTGGACCCGGCATCGTTGCTGGTGTTCCCGGCCGGGGGCGCGGACTGATGGCGGCGGTGACCGGGACCCGGGTGGCGTTGCGGCACCGGCTCGCCGAACGCGGCATCGACCGGCAGCTGCTGCTGCTCGGACCGGCGCTGCTGTTCGTGGTGACGCTGTTCATCTACCCGTTCTTCTACGGCATCGGGCTGTCGTTCCAACCCGAACAGGGTGGCCCGTTCGGCGCCTACCGGTCGTTCTTCACCGACGCGTACGAGCGGGGCACGCTCACCACCACGCTCTGGCTGTCGCTGCCGGTGGCGCTGCTCAACGTCGGCGCGTCCGTGCCGATCGCCTACCGCATGCGGGGCCGGTTCCGCGGCAAGCGGCTGCTCACCACGGTCCTGGTCGTGCCGATCACGCTCGGCACCGTGCTCACCGCGCAGGGCCTGCTGAACTTCCTCGGCCCGACCGGCTGGTTCAACCGCACCCTGATGTCGGCCGGGATCGTCGACGAGCCGATCCGGCTCACCCACAACTACTGGGGCGTGTTCTTCTCCCTCGTCATCACCGGCTTCCCGTTCGCGTTCCTGCTGGTGCTGTCCTACCTGTCGGGGATCGACCCGACGCTGGAGAAGGCGGCGGCCACCCTCGGCGCCGGCTGGGCCCAGCGCTTCCGGCGCATCACCCTGCCGCTGCTCGCGCCCGGCCTCGCGACCACCTTCTGCCTGACGTTCGTGCTCGCGTTCAGCGTGTTTCCGTCCGCCGTCCTCGTCGGCGACCCGGCGGGGGAGACCAGGGTCATCTCGATCGCGGCCTGGCACGCCGGCTACGAACAGTACGACTACCCGAAGGCGTCCGCGATCGCGGTCGTCATGGGCCTCGTCGAACTGGTCGTCATCGCCGCCGTCCTGGGTTGGCGGTCGCTGCTGTACACCGGATCCACCGGAGGAAAAGGATGAGACTCGCCGCCCGTCCCGCCGCCTGGCTCGTCTGGGGCGTCGTCGCCTTCTTCTTCGTCAATCTCTTCGGCCTGGTCAGCTCCGTCGTGGTCAGCTCGTTCGGCAAGCAATGGTTCGACACGTGGCTGCCGTCCGGCTTCACCGGCCAGTGGTACGGCGAGGCGTGGCGGGACTTCGGGCTGCTGCCGGTGCTCACCACCACCCTGGAGGTGTCCGCGCTGGTCGTCGGGATCTCCGTCCTGGTCGGCGTGCCCGCGTCCTACGTCCTGGCCCGCCGGTCGTTCCCCGGCCGGCGGGTGCTGTACCTGCTGTTCCTGCTGCCGATCCTGATGCCGCCGATCACCTACGGCATCCCCCTGGCGACCGTGCTCTACAAGTACGGGTTCGCCGGGCACATGACCGGCGTCGTGCTGGCGAACCTGGTGCCGTCGGTGCCGTTCGTCATCCTCACCATGACCCCGTTCATCGAACAGATCGACCCGGCGATCGAACGCGCCGCCCGCATGTGCGGCGCCGGCACCCGCCAGGTGTTCGTGCGGATCCTCGCCCCGCTGCTCGTCCCCGGCATGCTCGCCGCGTCGATCCTCGTGCTGGTGCGCACCGTCGGCATGTTCGAACTGACGTTCCTCACCGCCGGCCCCGACTCGCAGACCCTCGTCGTCGCGCTCTACAACTCCATGTCCGCCGCCGGGATCCGCGCGCAGCAGTCCGTCGACGCCATGGCCGTCATCTACACCGGCACCATGCTGGTGCTGCTCGTCCTGGCGCTGCGCCTGGTGAACCCGACCCAGCTGGTAGCGCGGGTCAAGGAAGAAGAGATCACATGAGAATCAGCGAAGCCCGGGTGATCGTCACCTGCCCGGACCGCAACTTCGTCACGCTGAAGATCATCACCGACGAGGGGGTGACCGGCGTCGGCGACGCCACCCTCAACGGCCGCGAGCTCGCCGTCGCCAGCTACCTCACCGACCACGTCGTGCCGCAGCTGATCGGCCGGGACCCGACCCGCATCGAGGACACCTGGCAGTACCTGTACAAGGGTGCGTACTGGCGGCGCGGGCCCGTCACGATGAGCGCGATCGCCGCCGTGGACACCGCCCTGTGGGACATCCTCGGCAAGGTCGCCGGACTGCCGGTGTACAAGCTCATCGGCGGCCGCTCCCGCGAGGGCGTCACCGTCTACGGCCACGCCAACGGCTCCACAGTGGACGAAGCGCTGGTCGAGGTCGCCCGGTACGTCGACCTCGGCTACCGCGCGGTGCGGGTGCAGACCGGCGTGCCGGGCCTCGCCAGCACCTACGGCGTCTCCGGCGACAAGATGTACTACGAACCCGCCGACGCCGCGCTGCCCACGGAGAACGTCTGGTCCACCGCGAAATACCTGCATCATGTCCCGTCGGTGTTCAAACGGGTCCGGGACGAGTTCGGGCCGGACATCAGGCTGCTGCACGACGTGCACCACCGGCTCACCCCGATCGAGGCGGCCCGGCTCGGCAAGTCTTTGGAGCCGTACGACCTGACGTGGATCGAGGATCCCGTCCCCGCCGAGCTGCAGGAAGGGTTCCGGCTCATCCGGCAGCACACCACCACCCCGATCGCGGTCGGTGAGGTGTTCAACACCATCTGGGACTGCGAGCAGCTCATCCGCGAGCAGCTCATCGACTACATCCGCGCCACCGTCGTGCACGCCGGCGGCATCACCCACCTGCGCCGCATCTTCGACCTCGCGGCGCTGCACCACGTGCGGTCCGGCTCGCACGGCGCCACCGACCTGTCCCCGGTCTGCATGGCGGCCGCACTGCACGTCGACGTCGCCATTCCCAACTTCGGGCTGCAGGAGTACATGCGGCACACGCCGGCGACGGACGAGGTCTTCCCGCACGGCTACCACTTCGACGGCGGCTACCTGCACCCGTCCGAGACGCCCGGGCTCGGCGTCGACATCGACGAGGAACTCGCCGCGCAGTACCCGTACCGGCCGGCGTCACTGCCGGTGAACCGCCTGGAAGACGGGACGATGCACAGTTGGTGACCCGGCTCGGCCGCACCGCGCTGCCATCGCTGCACGGCGTCCGCACGCCGGCCTACGACCCTTCGGGCGTCACGGTCGGCGTCGTGCACCTGGGTGTCGGCGCCTTCCACCGGGCGCACCAGGCCGTCTACACCGACGCCGTGCTCGCCGCGGACCCCACCTGGGGGATCAGCGGCTTCACCCAGCGCTCCGCCGCCGTGCGTGACCAGCTCGCCCCGCAGGACGGGCTCTACACCGTGCTGGAACGCGGCGCCGGCGCCGCGCCGCCGCAGGTCATTGGCGCGCTGCGCGAGATCCACACCCCCGACGCGTGCGGCGGCCCGGCCGCCCGCATCGCCGACCCGCGGGTCCGTCTCGTCACGCTCACCGTCACCGAGAAGGGCTACCGGTTCGCCGGCGGCCACCTCGACCTCACCGACCCGTTCGTCCGCGCCGACCTCGCGACCTTCCCGCAGCCGCCCACCCGGTCCGCCGTCGGGCGGCTGGTCGCCGGCCTGGAGCTGCGCCGCCGCGCCGACGCCGGCCCGATCAGCGTGCTGTCGTGCGACAACCTGCCCGCCAACGGCGCCACCCTGCGCGGCCTGGTCGCCGACTTCTGCGCGGCCCTGCCGGCCGGGGACCGGCTCATGGACTGGATCGCCGCGTCGGTCGCGTTCCCGTCGTGCGTCGTGGACCGGATCGTGCCGTCGACCACCGCCGCCGACCTGGCCGCGGTCGCCGCCGCGCTCGGAGTCCGCGACGAGGGCGCCGTCGTCGCCGAACCTTTCACCCAGTGGGTCATCGAGGACACCTTCGCCGCCGGCCGCCCCGCGTGGGAGACCGCCGGGGCCGTGTTCACCGCCGACGTCGCCCCGTACGAGGCGGCGAAGCTGCGCCTGCTCAACGCCACCCACTCGCTGCTCGCCTACACCGGCGCGCTCGCCGGCCACGACACCATCGCCGCCGCGATGACCGACCCGGTGCTCGCCGACGCGGCCCGCCGCCTGATGACCGAGGACGCCGCGCCGACCCTCACCCTGCCGGACGGGTTCGACCTGCCCGGCTACCAGGAGTCGGTCCTGCGCCGGTTCGCCGACCCGGCCCTGGGCCACCGCACCGCCCAGGTCGCCGCCGACGGGTCGCTGAAGCTGCCGATCCGGCTGCTCGGGACCGCCCGCGACCGGCTCGCTGCCGGCGGGACTCCACAGTGGACGGCACTCGCGGTCGCCGCGTGGATGGTGTACGTCGCCACCCGCGGCCCCGTCGACGACCCCCTCGCCGAGACCCTGGCCGCCGCGGCGGACGCCTCTTCGGCGGCGTCGCTGGTCGACTCGCTCCTGCCGGTGCTCCCGTCACCGCCCGACCCCGTCTGGCGCGACCTGCTCGTCGCCCACGCCGGACGCCTGCTGCACGACAACTGAACACGGCACCTCACCGCCGCCTCGCCCGAGGCGGCGCGTACCGCCATACGTCCCGACAGGGAGTGAAGCAATGCCCAGGATCTTTGCGTGGTTCGCCGCGGCCGTCATGGTCGTGGCGGCCAACGTGGTCGCGGCGCCCAGCGCGTCCGCGGCCACCTACACCCCGCCCGCGGCCCGGCAACGGGTCGACCTCAACAGCGGCTGGCGCTTCAACAAGGGTGACGTCGCCGGCGCCGAAGCCACCGCGTTCAACGACAGCGCGTGGCAGCAGCTCAACGTCCCGCACACCTGGAACGCGGCTGATGGTGCGGACGGCGGCAACAACTACTACCGTGGCGTCGGCTGGTATCGCCGGCACTACACCGTCCCGGCCGCCTTCGCCGGCAAGATGCTGTTCCTGCAGTTCGCCGGCGCCAACCAGGT
Source organism: Dactylosporangium sp. NPDC049525 (assembly GCF_040676755.1). Taxonomy (NCBI): domain Bacteria; kingdom Bacillati; phylum Actinomycetota; class Actinomycetes; order Micromonosporales; family Micromonosporaceae; genus Dactylosporangium; species Dactylosporangium sp. NPDC049525. The sequence continues at coordinate 43,360 of NZ_JBFAPO010000061.1, forward strand.
CGCCGACGTGTGGGTCAACGGCACCTACCTCGGCAAGCACTCCGGCGGCTACTCCCGCTTCCGCTTCGGCGCCACCTCGGCGTTCAAGGTGGGGCAGGACAACGTCATCGCGGTCAAGGTGACCAACGCCAACAACGCCGACATCGCCCCGCTGTCCGCGGACTACAGCTTCGACGGCGGCATCTACCGCAACGTCAGCCTCCAGGTCCTCGACCCCCTCGCGGTGCGGATGCTGGACTCCGCCGGCCCCGGCGTCTACCTGCGGCAGCGGTCGGTCACCGCGACGTCCGCGACCGTCGACGTGACGACGAAACTGTTCAACAACAACACCACCAGCCGCTCGGTCGTGGTCCGGACCGTCATCACCGACGCGACCGGCACCGTCGTGGCGGACCAGTCGCTGCCCGCCCGCACCGTGGCCGCCAACGCCGGCGTCGACGTGACCCAGACCGTCACCATCGCCAACCCGCACCGGTGGGACGGGCTCGCCGACCCATACCTGTACAACGCGAACGTCGAGATCCGCTCCGGCAGCCAGGTCACCGACGTGGTCACCGAACCCCTGGGCCTGCGCACCTTCAGCGTCGACGCGAACACCGGCTTCACCCTCAACGGCCACCCGTACGACCTGCACGGCGTCAACCTGCACCAGGACCGCGCCGGCGTCGGCTGGGCCGTCAACGACGCGCAGCACACCGCCGACTTCGACCTCATCCGCGAGATCGGCGCCACCACCGTCCGCATGGCGCACTACCAGCACGACCAGAAAGACTACAGCCTCGCCGACGAACGCGGCCTCGTCGTCTGGGCGGAGATCCCGCTCGTCAACGACACCACCAACTCCGCCGCCTTCACCGCCAACGCCCGCCAGCAACTGACGGAGCTCATCCGGCAGAACTACAACCACCCCTCCATCGTGTTCTGGGGCATCGGCAACGAACAGCGCGTCGACAACGCCGCCACGAACGCACTGCTCGACCAGCTCGCCGGCCTCGTCGACACCGAGGACCCGGACCGCGTCTCCGTCTACGCCAGCTGCTGCGTCAGCGACACCGGCGCCGTGAACAACCACGCCGAGGCCAGCGGCTACAACAAGTACTTCGGCTGGTACAACGGCACCTACAACGACCTCGGCGGCAACCTCGACAGCCTGCACGCCGCGAACCCGTCGCGCAGAATCGCCCTGTCCGAGTACGGCGCCGGCGCCAACACCACCCAGCACGCCCTCAACCCGTCCCCGCCCAGCCCCGGCGGTCAGAACCACCCCGAGGAGTACCAGGCGCTGCTGCACGAGGCTTCCTGGAAACAGCTCGACGCCCGCCAGTACATCTGGGGCACCTACGTGTGGAACATGTTCGACTTCGCCTCCGACGCCCGCAACGAGGGCGGCCAGCCCGGCATCAACGACAAGGGCCTCGTCACCCGGGACCGGCTGACCCGCAAGGACGCCTTCTACTTCTACAAGGCCAACTGGGCGTCCACCCCGACGCTCTACATCACCAGCCGGCGCTGGACCCAGCGCACGACGGCGGCGACCGAGCTCAAGGTCTACTCCAACGCCGCCACCGTCACCGCCACCCTCAACGGTGTCTCCCTCGGCTCCCGCAGCGCCACCGACCACATCTTCAAGTGGACCGGCGTGACCCTGCGCCCCGGCGCCAACACCGTCCAGGTCACCGCCACCATCAACGGCACCCCCGTCACCGACACCGTGACGTGGACCTTGAACTGACCCCACCCGCGCCCCGGCGGCCTTCCCGCCGCCGGGGCGCCGCGGGGATCGGCTGGCACAATCGGGCGATGCGGGGACCGGGCGACGACAGTGTGCCGTTCCGGTGGGACCTCGTCACGCCGGACCAGCTGGGTTCGATGCTGGACGGGGTCGCGCCGCCGGACCTGTGGTTCCTCGACGACCTCGTGGCGTGTGCCGGGAAGGTGCTCGCCCGCGGCGGCAACGGCGACCTCGTCTTCGTCGGCAGGTCCCTCGACTCGATGCACGACCTGCTCGGCGGCGCGCTTCAGGGCCGGGCGTGGCCGCGGCGGCTGCCGTTCTCCTTTGCCCGGCCGTCGATTCCGTGGGGGTCTCGGCGGTGGCGGCGCCGGCCGCTGACGCAGGCCGAGCAGCGGCAGGCCCGGCGCATCCTGGCCGGGGTCGGCGCCGCCCCGCGTGACCTGGCCCGCGGGGACCGGCCGGTGACGTTCGTGGACGTCGTCAGCGAGGGCTCGACGTTCACCGAGTTGTACGCGCTGCTGCGGGCCTGGATCGACGAGGAGCGGGAGCCGTGGCCGGTGATCCGCCGGAAGCTGCGGTTCGTCGGCGTGACCCCGCGGCGGAAGACCAGCCCCAACGCGTACCGCTGGCAGCAGGACGGCGCGGCGTGGACCGCCGACCTGCCGGCCCGGGCCGTCGTCAACGTCTCGCTGGATCACGGGGCCTGGTCCTACTTCGGCGACCACCAGACGAAGCTGACCCGCTCGTTCCGGCCCGAACGGTGGCTGGCCGGGGCGGACGGCGCGGACCGCGACGAACGCACCCGGGCCGCCCTCGCCGAGGCCGTCGCGCTGGTCGCCTACGGTCGCAGCCGGGAGGGCCGCCGCGCGCTGGCCCGCGCCACCGACGGCGAGCCCGCCCTCGCCGAGCCGTGGCTGCGCTCCCTCGTGACCGCGCTCAACGCCGGCAGCTGAGGCGGCCCAGCCCACGCCGCGTTCAACGCCGGCGGCCGAGGCCGGCTCGGTCCACACCGCGCTCAACGCCGGCGGCTGAGGCGGGCTCAGTCCATCAGGAACAACGCGGCCAGTGCCAGGACCGCGAACCCGATCGCGGCGAGGGTCAGCGCCAGCACCACCCGCCGCCGCGTCCACCAGGCGATGGTGAGCACCACGGTGGGCGCGATGAGCAGGTAGCAGAACGTGGACCAGTCCACGATGCGCTGCGCCCGCGCCTGATCCGGGGTCGGGTCGGCGTCCGACTCGGGTCCGACCCTGCCCACCGCGTAGAGCCAGAAGAGCGGGCTCGCCAGCCACAGCAGCATGAGGACGAGCAGCAGCGCGGACAGCGGTGCGCGGCGCCAGGTGAACGGCGCCGGAGCGGGTCGGACGGTCATGCGGGCCAAGGTAGCCGCAGCGGACAACTACGCCGCCCTGGCGTGCAACCTCATCGGCGGCTCGCGGCGTCGTACCCCACGGACATTGTCCCGCTACAGATTGGAGCGCGTCCATGCAGATGATCGGGCGGCCGTGGGGCGTCAGCGCGTACGGTGCGGCGAGCGTGAAGGCACTCCCTGATCTGGTCCGCGTCCGGTTCAAGATCGTCAACACGGAGCAGACGCCTTCGGCCGCGTTCGAGGCCGCGAGCACCGCGGTCAGCGAGGTCCGGACCGCCCTGCGCGGCCACGGTGTCGCGGACGCCGCCGTCCAGGCGTCCAGGCTGAACCTCTCGACGGCGACCAGCTACATCGACGGGGCCCACAGGTTCATCGGCTACCAGTGCGTGGCCGCGTTCGCCGTCGAGTCGGCCAACCTCGACGGGGTCCAGCAGCTGCTGGTCGACCTGGTCGCGGCCGGCGCCAACGAGATCGAAGGCATCGACTTCGACGTTACCGCCAAGCCCGCCCTGCGCGCCGAGGCCCGGCGCAAGGCCGTCGCGGCCGCCCGCGCCAAGGCCGAGCTCTACGCCGAGGCCGCGGCCGTCCGCCTCGGCGCGGTGCTGCACATCGAGGACGTCGACGCCGACCGGCCCGGCGCGGAACGGTACCGCAGCCACGCCTCCGCCGCCGCGGACGCGGCCGGCCAGGACTTCGTCCCCGGCCAGATCGTCGTCAACGCGGCCGTGATGCTCGGCTTCGCCATCAGCCGCGACTGACCCACGAGGCTGAGCCATCAGCCGCGACTGACCCACGACGCCGCCGGCGGGCGAGGACCCGCCGGCGGCCCGGTTCACTCCGGGGCGTCGGACAGCAGGGTCTCGATGCGTTCCATCAGGACGCTGGGCTCGAACGGCTTGACCAGGTAGTCGTCGGCGCCGGCGTCGAAGCCGGTGCTGACGTCCAGCCACTGGCCGTGCGAGGTGAGGATCAGCACCGGCATGAGCTCGGTGTCGGCGGTCTCGCGCAGGGCGCGGCACACCTCGATGCCGTTGATGCCGGGCATGCTGACGTCCAGGATCGCCAGATCGGGGTGTTCGCGCCGGGCGGTCTCCAGCGCGGTGCCGCCGTCGGCGCAGGCGATCACCTGATGGCCGGACGAGTCGAGCAGGAACGTCAGCAGTTCCCGGATCGCGAGGTCGTCCTCGGCCACGAGCACCGTCGACATGCGCACCAACCTCCTGGAAGCTCCGGATCTGAGTATATGGACAAAACGGCTCAACTATGGTGGATCTGGATGTTCCCCCCGGCGTCTGGAGGCCCCGACGATGACCGCAGCGGTGCAGCCGCAGTTTCTCCAGCAGCTGTCGCACGAGTTGCGGACCCCGCTCACCGGCATCCGTGGCTACAGCGACGTGCTCCGCGAGGAGGTCACCGGGCCGCTCACCGAGCGGCAACGGCACCTGCTCACCATGCTCAACTCCTGCGTGCACCGCCTCGACAGCCTCATCGACGACCTGCTCCTGCTCGCGTCCGTCGATGCCGTCGCCTTCGGGCTGGTGGTCGAGGACCTCGACCTGTCGCGCCTGTGCGATCGCGCGGTGCGGGCGCACACCGCACACGCGCGACCCGACGAACCGGCACTGCGCTGCGTGCACGGCGGCGGAAGCTGCGTCGTACAAGCGGATCCCCGGCAGCTGGAGCACCTGCTGGCAGCGTTGCTCAACCACGCCGCCGGCTGCTTCGCCGGGTGCGCCGAGCTGCGGGTCAGCACCGGTGGCGACGGCACCCGGGCCTGGGTCACCGTCGTCGGCGGCGAGCACGACGAGCCGGCCGGCATCGTCGGGCTCGGGCTCGCCGTGGTGCGCGCGATCGCCGAGCAGCACGGCGGGAGCGTGACGGACGACGGCAGCGAGCTGCGGGTCGTGCTGCCCCGCACCGCCCGGCCCGGTGAGCGGGTCGTGGTCCGGCCGATGCGGCGGGCCCGATGACGGCGGCGCACCACCGCTGGTACGGCTCGATGGCGCTCGCCGCCGCGATCCTCGTCCTCGGGGCGCTCGCCACGATCGGTGTCGCCGTCGTCATCAGCGGCAAGGAACGGCGCACGGCGCAGCAGGTGATCGACCGCCAGTCGGATCTCGCGGCCGCGGCCGTCGCCGGGGAGGTCCGCCGGTACGTCGACACCATCGACAACGTGGCGGCCGCCCTCGGATCCCACGACGGGCTGAGCCCGCAGGAGTTCGAACGGGCGACCTCGAAGGTGCCGGGGGAGGCCCTGGCGGGCGCCACCGCGCTCGTGTTCGTGGTCCCGGCCGGCCCCGCCGACGTCGCCGCGGTGCAGGACGCGTGGCGCGCCGACGGCGCCGACGGGCTCACGCTGCGGCCCGCAGCCGGGATCGAGGAGCACTACTTCGGCGTGTACGCGCGGCAGCTCGACGGCAACGCCCCGCTCGACGGCGGGACCGACCTCGGCGGCAACCCCGACCTCGCCGACGTCATGCGGCAGGCGCGCCGGGCCGGGCGGGCCGCCGTGTCCAACGCGGCGCTGCTCGCCCGGGACGCGTCCCGCCCCGCCGACGAGCAGCGCCGGACCCTCAGCCTCGCCACCCCGGTCACCGGGCCGGGCGGCGCGCTGCGCGGCTGGGTCGTGCTCGGCCTGCGCGGCGAGGGCTTCTTCGGCGGGGCGCTGGGCGAGGTGCTGCACCGGCGGGTCACCGCGACCCTGTCCGCGACCCAGACCGGCGGCGGCCTGCTCACGATCGCGACCGTGCACCGGCTCGCGACCCCCGGCGACGCCCTGCGCCGGCAGCAGGACATCGCGATCGCGCAGCGGCTGTGGCACCTGGAGGTCAACGCCGACCCGCGGGACCTGCCCGGCGCCTACACCGACCGCCCCCTGGTCGCCACCGCCGCCGGTGCGCTGCTGACCGTGCTGGTGACGCTGCTGGTGTACCTGCTGTCGACCCGCCGCTCGAAGGCGATGATCCTGGTGCACGACGCGACCCGCGAGCTGCGCGCCGCCGAACGCCAGGCCCGCAACCAGGCCGCGCTGCAACAGGCGATCCTGACCAGCCTCGGCGAGGGCGTCACGGTCGTCGGTGCCGACGGCCGGGTCCTGCTGCACAACCCCGCCGCCCGGCAGCTGCTCGGCACCGCCGACGACGCCGACCACCTGGAGGACTGGCCGGCGCACTACGGCGCGTACCTGCCGGACCGGGTGACCCCGTTCCCCGCCGCCGAGCTGCCGATGGTGAAGGCGTTGCGCGGGGTATCCGTGGACCGGGTCGAGATGGTCATCCGCAACCCGACCCACCCTGACGGCATCCTCGTCAGCGTCACCGCCCGGCCCCTGGACCGCTCCGCCGGCGGCCCGCGCGGCGCGGTCGCCGTCCTGCACGACATCACCGCGCTGCGCCGCTACGAGACGGAGCTCGCCCAGTTCGCCGCGGTCGTCGCGCACGACCTGAAGAGCCCGCTGACGGCGGTGCACGGGTTCGCCGCGGTGGCCGCCGACGCGCTGTCCGCCGGGCCCGTGGATCCGCCGAACGGTGCCGCGGGCGGTCTCGTGCGCCGCGGCGGTCTGTCGCGGTCCGACACCGCCCAGGCGGCGGTCGAACGGGTCCGGCAGGGCGCCACCCGGATGCGGTCGATCATCGACGACCTGCTGGCGTACACCACGGCCCGCGACGCGCCGCTCAACCTCACCGACGTCGACCTGCGCGCGATCGTCGAGTCCGTGGTCGCCGAGCGCACCGCGCCGACACCGCCGGTACACCTGGCGATGGCGTCCTCGGTCAACCATCCGCCGACCCCGGCGGTGCACATCGGCGACCTGCCGGAGATCAAGGCGGATCCGGGGCTGCTGCGGCTGGTCGTGGACAACCTGGTCGGCAACGCCATCAAGTACACCCCGGCCGGTCGCACGCCGCACGTGTCGGTCACCGCGCACGCCGACGCCGGCGGCGTGCACCTCGTCGTCGCCGACCGCGGCATCGGCATCCCCGACGGGGAGAAGGCCCGCGTGTTCGAGTCGTTCTACCGGGCCCGGCCGGTCGACTACGGCGGCACCGGGCTCGGCCTGGCGATCTGCCGGCGGATCGTGGAACGCCACGGCGGCTCGATCGCGGTCGAGGACAACCCCGGCGGCGGCACCAAATTCCGCGTGACGCTGCCACTGGCCGCCGACGCGGTCGAGCCCGACCCGATCGCGGCGCTGCGCACCTACGGCAGCTCGGCGGACGCGGGTTGGGAACGCCTCATGCGCCCCAGCGACACCGTCACGCCGGCGCGGTCGGCAGCGCGGTGAAGTGGTCCTTCATCGACGGGTAGTAGTCGTCGAAGACCGGCATTGCGGTGCCGTCACGGGAGGCGACGAGCGCGTCGAGGTAGAACTCCCAGCCGGGGCCGAACTCCCCGACGCCGTCGGTGCCGGGCAGGTGGTGCACCAGCCGCAGCTGCGTGCCACCGTCCACGGTGGACAGCAGCAGCTCAAGATGCGCCATGTCGCTGTGCAACGCCAGGCGCGTCGGCGGCTCGCACGCCTCGATGCGCGCCTCGGACCAGGGTGCGCCTTCCTCCTGCACCATCTGGAACTGGATCGTGCCGCCGGGCCGGCCGTCGCCCTTCCACGGGCCGAACCAGCGGGCGGTCCGGTCGGACTCGGTCACGCTCGCCCACACGTCCTCGATGGGTGCGCGGAAGGTGCGGGTGACCACGAGGTCGCCGCCGGTGGGGGTGGGCGTCCAGTAGCCGGTTGGTCGAAGGCTCATGCGATGTTCTCCTCGGCAGTAGGAACGGCGGCGTGGCGCCGGTCGCGGCGGGTGCGGTGGACCTCGGTCTCCAGGGCGTCCATGCGCTGCTCCCAGATCGACGGCGCGGCGAACTGCGCCAGCCAGCCGGTCAGCTCGCCGAGGCGGGTGGCGTCCAGGTCGTAGTGGCGGTGCCGGCCCTGCAGGGTGTCGCGGACCAGGCCGCACTCGCGCAGGACGCGCAGGTGACGGCTCACGGCGGGGCGGCTGATCCCGAACCGGTCGCCGATCTGGGCGGCGATGTGGCCCGCGGAGCGCGGCCCGCCGCGCAGCAGCACGAGGATCTCCCGGCGGGCCGGGTCCGCGATCGCCTCCGCCACGTCGTCCACGACCGGAAGCGTAACCCATGGGTTACACGTTTGCGAGCGTAACGATGTCTGAAGTCTTGCTTAGGGGCCTTGACATCGAAGTATCCGAATCAGAGGATCTGTCAGGTAAGTTACCTATCTATTTAGGAGGAGGCGCCTCGTGAAGATTCCCGGCAGGCTGGTCGGCATCGGTGCCGCGGTCGTGCTCGTCGGCGGGGTGACGGTCGCCGTCACCACCTACGGTGCGGAGGCGGCCGCGGAGACCCTGCTCTCGCAGGGTAAACCGGCCACCTCGTCGTCGAACGAGCTGTCCTCGCTCGGCCCCGGCAACGCCGTGGACGGCAACACCGGCACCCGCTGGGCCAGCGCGGAGGGCGTCGACCCGCAGTGGATCCGGGTCGACCTCGGGGCCACGAAGACCGTCACGCACGTGAACCTCAACTGGGAGGCCGCGTACGGCAAGTCGTACCAGATCCAGACGTCGGCCGACGGCAGCGCCTGGACCAACATCTTCAGCACCACCACCGGCAACGGGGCCACCGACGACCTCACGGGGCTCAACGGCACCGGCCGCTACGTCCGTGTGCTGGGCACCGCCCGTGGCACGACCTACGGCTACTCGCTGTGGGAGTTCAAGGTGTACGGCACCGACGGCACCACGCCGTCCCCGAGCGTGTCCGCCTCCGCGTCGAAGAGCCCGTCCGCGAGCCCGTCGCCGTCGAGGACCCCGAGCAGCAGCCCCAGCACCAGTCCGAGCGCCGGGAAGGACCTCACCGACCCGCGCAAGAAGGACATCGCGATGCAGCTGGTGTCCAGCGCGGAGAACTCGTCGCTGGACTGGAAGGCGCAGTACAAGTACATCGAGGACATCGGCGACGGCCGCGGGTACACCGCCGGGATCATCGGCTTCTGCTCCGGCACCGGCGACATGCTCGAGCTCGTCGAGCTCTACGCCCAGCGGGTCCCGGGCAACGTGCTGGCGAAGTACCTGCCGGCGCTGCGCAACGTCGACGGCACCGACTCCCACGCCGGGCTCGACCCGAATTTCACCAAGGACTGGAAGACCGCGGCCGCCGACCCGGCGTTCCAGACCGCCCAGAACGACGAGCGTGACCGGGTCTACTTCAACCCGTCCGTGCAGCAGGCGAAGGCCGACGGGCTGCGGGCGCTCGGCCAGTTCGCCTACTACGACGCGATCGTCATGCACGGCCCCGGCAACAGCGCCGTCAGCTTCGGCGGCATCCGCCGGGCCGCGATGGCGAAGGCCCGCACCCCCGCACAGGGCGGCGACGAGTTCACCTACCTCAACGCCTTCCTCGACGCGCGGGTCGCGGCGATGAAGACCGAAGAGGCGCACAGTGACACCAGCCGCGTCGACACGGAGCAGCGGGTGTTCCTGAACAACCGCAACTTCGACCTCAACCCGCCGCTGAGCTGGAAGGTGTACGGGGACCCGTTCAACATCCCCGCCTAATAAGTTTAGTGCTGGGCGTCGCCGAGGATCGTGGAGATCGCATCGGCGGCGCCCGGCCGCGCGAACAGGTAGCCCTGCCCGAACTCGCAGCCCAGGTCCTGCAGCGTCGACCACTGCTCCTGCGTCTCGATGCCCTCCGCGACGGTCTGCAGCTGCAGCGCTCGGCCGAGCTGCACGACGGCCTCGGCGAGCGTCGCGTCGCCGTGCTCGGTGTCGATGCCGTCCACGAACGACCGGTCGATCTTCAGGATGTCGACCGGGAACCGCTTCAGGTAGGACAGCGACGAGTAACCCGTGCCGAAGTCGTCGATGGCGAGGCGTACCCCCAGCTCCTTGAGCCGCCCGAGCGTCTCGATCGTCGAGTCGGTGTCCTGCATCAGCAGTGACTCGGTGATCTCGAGGACCACCTGGTGCGGGTTGATGCCGGTCTCCGCGAGGATCTGCCCGACCTCCTCGACCAGGCCCTCGTGCTGGAACTGCCGCGCCGACAGGTTCACGTTCATGCGGATCTTCTCGGTGTCGGGGAAGTCCGCGCACCACTGCGCCAGCTGCTGGCACGCCTGCCGCAGCACCCACCGGCCCAGCGGCACGATCAGCCCGGTCGACTCCGCCAGCGGGATGAACGCGTTGGGTCCGACCATCCCGCGCACCGGGTGCTCCCAGCGCACGAGGGCCTCGACGCCGATCAGCCGGCTGGTCGGCAGGTCCACGATCGGCTGGTAGTGGACCACGAACTCGTCGTTGGCCAGGGCCTGCTCCAGCTCGGCGCGGTCGTCGGCCTCGCGCAGGATGTCGGCGTACATCGCCGGGTCGAACAGCGCGAACCGGTCCCGGCCGGCCGCCTTCGCCGCGTACATCGCGAGGTCCGCGTTGCGCAGCAGCTCACCCGGGTCGGGACCGTCGTCGCCGTCGCCGGCCTTCGCGGTCGCCACGCCGATGCTCGCCGAGCAGACGACCTCGCGGTTGCCGAGGCGCAGCGGGCGGCGGATCGCGGCCAGGAGCCGGTCGCCGAGGTCCATCGCCTCGACCTCGGTCACGTCCTCGACGAGGATCGCGAACTCGTCGCCGCCCAGGCGGGCCAGGGTGTCCGCGGCCCGCAGCTGCTGGTGCAGCCGCAGCGCCGTGGTCGCGATGAGCTGGTCGCCGGCGGTGTGGCCCAGGCTGTCATTGACGAGCTTGAAGTCGTCGAGATCCACCAGCAGCAGCGTGATCCGCCCGCCGCCGCGGCGGTTGCGGGCGATCGCGTGCTCGAGCCGGTCCCGGAACAGCGCCCGGTTCGGCATGCCGGTCAGCGAGTCCGCGAACGCCTGCCGGGTCAGCTCCTCCTCGAGCTCCTTGCGTTCGGTGATGTCCCTGATGCTGATGACCGCCGCCTGCAGGGACGGGTCGTCGAGGCGGTTCGTGCCGATCACGTCGGTGTAGATCCAGGCGCCGTCGGCGCGGCGGACCCGCGACTCGACCCGGGCGGAGGTGCCGGGAGCGCCGTTGATGACGCTCAACCACCACTCCGCCGCCGTGGGCAGGAAGTCCGGGTGGGTGATGTCGGTGAGCAGGTCGCTGGTGACGAACGCCTGTTCGTACCCGAGGACAGTGCGCATCGACGGGCTGCAGTACGTGACGCCGCCGCCGGGCTGCACGGCGATGACCGCGTCGGAGGAGTTCTCCAGCAGCGCCTCGATCCGCCGCTCCGCGCTGAGCCGGGCCGTGTCGAGGCGCCGGCGGTTGCTGGCGGTCCGCGCGCAGAACCACATGACGCCGGCCATCAGCGCCAGCGTCAGCGCCGCGAGGGTGCCGGTGACGGGCCGGTCCCGGGTGAGGACCAGCGACACATACCCGACCAGGGACGCCGCACCGATGCCGATGACGGCCCGTTCGGAGGCGAGCGCCGCCGTCGAGGCCAGGATCAGCGTCACGCCGGCGGGGTAGATGGCGAGCGCGGCGGCGTCATAGGCGGTGAAGGCCAGCAGCACCGCCAGGTTCGCCGCCCACCAGACGGCGAGCACCCGCTGCAGCCACGGCTTGAACACCAGCCGGGGCCAGGGCAGCAACGCCATGGCGCCCTGCACCACCGCGGCACCCGCCATCAACGCCACGAGCAGCGGGCCACCCTGCCAGTCCAGGTGCACCCGGACCGCGCCGATGAGGATCACCCCGACGGCGATCCACGTGCCCAGCCTGATCTGGCGGGCACGGTAATCGCCCTCGTGGTCTTCCAGCGCGTTCACCGACATGGTCCGTTGATCGGTGCCGCCCGTGACTTCCTGAGCCGATCCGCCCCTGCCCGGGGTGCGGAACGGGAGCAGACCGCGACTTCGCCCCTCGGCGCCGTCTGACATTTGTCACCGGTGCGCCGTGAACGGTGCACCGGAAGCGGTGCGCGGCGGCACTACGGCGCGACCACCGGGCCGCGAAGACTGTCCATATGAGACATTCACGCATCCTGCCGGCGGTGGCGGTGGTGGCGGCGCTGGCGCTGGTGGTGGCGGCGCTGCCCGGGACCGCGGTCGCCTCGGACGTGCCGGCGCTGCGGGCCGCGGGCACCGTGCGGCTGGTGCTGCCGGAGCCGACCGGGCCGCACCGCATCGGCACCGTCGCGCTGCACCTCGTCGACCGGTCCCGCCCCGACCCCTGGGTCCCCGAGGAGACCGTTCGGGAGCTGATGATCCAGGTCTGGTACCCGGCCCGCGACGTGCGGCGGTTCCCGCGGGCGCCGTGGGTGTCGCCGGCGCTCGCCGCGCTCATCAACCCGGCCGGCTCCGGGGTCGTGCTGCCTCTCACCCACGCCCACACCGGAGCGCCCGCCGCGCCCGGGCACCGGCCCGTCGTGCTCTACTCGCCGGGGTTCGGCGTCGAACGCACCGCCAGTACCGCGCTCGTCGAGGAGCTCGCCAGCCACGGGTACATCGTCGTCACCATCGACCACACCCACGACTCGCCGCTCGTGGAGTTCCCCGGCGGCCGGGTCGCGACCAGCGCCGTGCCACCGCCGACCGGCGAACCGGGGGAGGAGGAGCGGCTCATCGCCAAGGCGCTCGCCGCCCGGGTCGCCGACACCCGCTTCGTCCTGGACTGGCTCGCCGCCCCGCACCGTACGCTGCCGAACGGCCTGTGGCAGTCGATGGACCAGCGCCGGATCGGGATGGTCGGGCACTCCCTCGGCGGCGCCACCGCGGCGGAGACCATGCTCGTGGACCGTCGCGTCAAGGCCGGCGCGAACCTGGACGGCAGCATGTCCGGCCGGGTCCTGACCGCCGGGCTGGACCGGCCGTTCCTGCTCATGGGATCCGACGGGCACGGCGACGCCGACGAGACGTGGGTCGCGTTCTGGGGCGTCCTGCGCGGCCCCCGCCACCAGCTGGAGCTGCGCGACTCCGGTCACATGTCCTTCACCGACTACCAGGTGCTGCTGCCGCAGGCCGGGATCCCGCCCGCGGACCTCGTCGAGAGCCTCGGCACGATCGAGGGCGGCCGGTCGGTGCGGGTGCAGCGCGCCTACCTGCTCGCGTTCGCCGACCGGTATCTGGGCGGGCGTCGCGGCACCCTGCTCGACGGCCCCTCCACGGCGTATCCCGAGATGCGGTTCCTCCCGTGACGCCGGCGATCCAGGTGTACGGCCTGCGCCGCCGCTACGGCACGTTCGACGCGGTCCGCGACGTCTCCTTCGACGTCGAGCGCGGTGAGCTGTTCGCGCTGCTCGGCACGAACGGTGCCGGCAAGACCTCGACGCTCGAGCTCGTCGAGGGCCTGGACCGGCCGACCGCCGGCACCGTGCGGGTCCTCGGCCACGACCCGGTCCGTGACCGCGCCCAGGTGCGGCCCCGCACCGGCGTGATGCTCCAGGAGGGTGGCTTCCCGCCCGACCTGACCCCGGCCGAGGCGCTGCGGATGTGGGCCGGGACGCTGCCGGCCCGTGCCGCCCGGCCGGTCGCCGAGACCCTGGACCTTGTCGACCTCACCCACCGGGCCGCGGTGCGGATCCGGCAGCTGTCCGGCGGCGAACGGCGCCGCCTCGACCTCGCCGCCGCCGTCATCGGCCGCCCCGACCTGCTCATCCTCGACGAGCCGACCACCGGCCTGGACCCGCAGAGCCGGCACGACACCTGGCGGCTGCTGCGCCGGCTGCTCACGGACGGGGTGACGATCCTGCTCAGTACGCACTATCTGCAGGAGGCGCAGGAGCTCGCGGACCGGGTCGCGATCCTGCACGGCGGCCGGGTGGTCGCGACCGGGTCCGTCGCCGAGGTCGTCGCCGGGTTCCCGGCCAGGATCGCCTTCGACCTGCCGCCAGGCCTCACCATCGACGCGCTGCCGGACGTCGTCGGCGCGTACAGCGAACACGACGGGAGGGTCACCGTGCACACGACGGGGCTGCAGGAGGCGCTCACCACGCTGCTGGGCTGGGCCGCGGCGCAGGACATCGCGCTCAACGGCCTGGATGCCAGGTCCGCCTCCCTCGACGAGGCGTTCCTGTCGATCGCCGGGGGAACATCGTGAGGCGCCTCGCCGCGGTGGGGCGGGCCGAGTTGCTGCTGCTCGCCCGCAACCGCACCGCCGCGTTCAACGCGGTCCTGCTGCCGCTGCTCATCATCGGGCTGCTCGGGGCCGGGCTGGCCGACCTCGACGACCCGGACGCCACCGCCCGGCTGGTCACCGGGATGCTCGGGTTCACGCTGCTCGGCGTGCTCTACTACACCCTCGTCAGCGCGTACGTCGCCCGCCGCGAGGACCTGGTGCTCAAACGCCTGCGGGTCGGCGTCCTCACCGACACCGAGATCCTCATCGGCACCGCCGGCCCCGCGGCCGTCGTCGCGCTCGGGCAGATGGTGCTGTTCGTCGTCGCGGGCTCCGTGTTCGCAGGCTTGCCGGTACCGGCGAACGCGGCCGTCATGCTCATCGGCGTCCTCGGTGGCACGGTCGTGTTCGTGCTGCTCGCCGCGGTCAGCGCTGGGTTCACCCGCACCGTGGAACTGGCCCAGATCACCACCCTGCCCGTGCTGTTCCTGGGCTTCGTCGGCGCCGACTTCGCCGTGCCGGCGGACGCGCTGCCGCCCGCGGTCGCCGGGACGCTACGGTTGCTGCCGTTGGGCCCGACGCTGGAGCTGGTGCGGCTCGGCTGGCTCGGCGCACCTGGGCAGGGCGCGCTGGGCCTGCTCGGCGAGGCGGCCGCGCCGGCGGGGCTGCTGGCGGTGTGGATCGTGCTCGGCTGGCTCGCCGTGCGACGCTGGTTCCGCTGGGAGCCACGGCGGTGAACAGCCCCGGCCCCGGCACCGGCGCTGCTCGGCTTCGGCTTTGGCCTCGGCTTCGGCTTCGGCTTCGGCCTCGGCTTCGGCTTCGGGGAGGGTGTGCGAGTTGATCGGCTGGTGGCGGCGGCGCGGGCAGGCGACGCGCTTTGAGTGGTACGTGCGGGGCTCCTTCTACAGCCAGATCGCGCTGTCGCCGCTGCTCGTCGGGTTCCTCGTCCAGCTGGAGGTGACCCGACTCGGGCTCGCCGTCGTGGTGGCGGGGTTCGTGGTGCTCACCGTCGTGTGCCTGCTGCTGGTCCGGGCGGGCATCAATGCGTACCTGGGGCTGCGGGCCCGGCCGACGGCCCTGATCCTCACCGGCGGCGCACTGACCGCTGCCGGCACCGCCGCCGCGTTCGCGGCCTACCCGCACCCCACCCCCGAGCAGCCCGACGGGCCGGCCACCGCCATCTTCATCATGCTGGCCATCACGTACGTGTCCGCGCTGTGCGCCGCGGTCCGGCCCAGGGCCACCCTTGCCGTCGTGCTCGCCAGCTGCACCGTCAACGCCCTCACCACCGACGGCGCGGCCGCGCTCGCGCTCGCGTTCCTGCTCACGTCCGTCGTGGGCGCGTACCGGGTGCTGCTGTGGATGCTCGGCGTGGTCCGCGAACTGGAGCGGGCCCGGCACGTCCAGGCCGGCCTCGCCGTCGCCGAGGAACGCCTCCGCTTCGCCCGGGACCTGCACGACGTCGTCGGCCGTACCCTGTCGGTGGTCGCGCTGAAGGCCGAGCTCGCCGCGCAGCTGGCCCGCCGCGGCCGGGAGGAGGCGGTCGAGGAGATGCTCGAGGTCCGCCGCATCGCCCAGGACTCCCTGACCGAACTGCGCGCCGTCGTCGGCGGGTACCGCGCCGCGGACCTGGACGTCGAGCTCGCCGGCGCCCGCGCCCTGCTCGCCTCCGCCGGCATCCAGTGCCGCGTCATCGGCGACGGCGGGGCCCTGCCACCCCAGCTGCAGAGCACGCTCGGCTGGGTCGTCCGCGAAGGCATCACCAACCTCCTGCGCCACAGCGAGGCCCGCAGCTGCGTCGTCACCCTGCGCTCTCAGCCTGCCGGCGTGACGCTCACCATGACCAACAACGGGGTCCCCGCCGCCGCGCAGGCGGTCGTGTTCGGCGGCGGCCTGATCGGGCTGACCGAACGCATCACCGCCCTGGGCGGGGTGGTGAGCGCCGCGCGTACCCCACCCGACGGCTTCCAGCTGTCCGTCGAGCTGCCCGTGCCGGTCGCCGCGCCGGCGGTGGCGGCGTGATCCGCATTCTCCTCGCCGACGACGAGCACCTGATCCGCGGCGCCATCGCCGCCCTGCTCGGCCTCGAGGACGACCTCGAGGTCGTCGCCCAGGCCGCCACCGGCGCCGAGGCCCTCAGCCTCGCCCGCGCCCTGCGCCCCGACGTCGCCGTCCTCGACCTGCAACTGCCCGACCTCGACGGCGTCACCGTCGCCACCACCCTGCACGCCGAACTGCCCAGCTGCCGCACGATGATCGTCACCAGCCACGGCCTCCCCGGCCACCTGAAACGCGCCCTCACCGGCGGTGTCCGCGGCTTCCTCGCCAAGACCGTCTCCGCCGAGGTCCTCGCCACCGTCGTACGCACCGTGCACGCCGGCGGCCGCTACGTCGACCCGCAACTGGCCGCCGAGGCGATCAGCGCCGGCGACAGCCCGCTGACCGCCCGCGAGGCCGACGTGCTCGACCTCGCCGCCCATGGCGCCCCCGTCGAGGAGATCGCCCGCCGCGCCGCCCTCTCACCCGGCACCGTGCGCAACTACCTCTCCTCAGCCGTCGGCAAGACCGGCGCCGCCAACCGCCACGAGGCCGCCCGCATCGCCCGCACCCGCGGCTGGATCTGAACAGCAGGTGATCACTCGACCGTGGCGCGGCGTCAGGCGCTGGGCTGTTCGTGATCGGGTGCGGCGGTCGGGAGGGCGGGCGTCCCGTGGCCGGTGGGCTCTGCTGACGTGGCGGCCGAGATCGACGCGCGGTCGACGGTGACGGTGCGGGAGCGGCCGGTGGCGAGGTCGGTGACCGTCACCGTGAGGATGCCGTTGGCGTCGATGTCGAAGAGGACCTCGAGGCGCGGTGGGCCCGGCGGAAGACCGGTGAGGTCGACGACGGCCAGGAGGTGATTGGCCGCGGCCGTCGGGTGTTCGCCCTCCACGACCCGGAAGCGGAGCGACGGCTGGTCCGTGGCGGTCGTGGTGAACAGGTGGCGGCGCAGGGTCGGGATGGTGGTGTTGCGGTCGATGAGACGCAGCACGCCGCCGTCGGCGGTCTCGACGCCCAGGGACATCGGCACGACGTCGAGCAGCAGCAGGTCCGTGACCGTGCCGGTGAGCAGGCCGGCCTGGACGGCCGCGCCGGTCACGGCGCTCGCCGGATCGAGGCGGCGGAACGGCACGGTCGCGCCGGTCAGGGAGCGGAGCAGCGGTTCGACGGCCGGCATGCGGGTGCCGCCGCCGGTGAGCAGGACCTGGTCGAGGGCGGCGGCCTCGACGCCCGCGTCGGCCAGGACCTGGGTGACCGGGCGGCGGCAGCGATCCAGCAGGGTGCGGGTCATCGCCTCGAACTCGGCGCGGGTGACGGTCTCCTGCAGGTGGACCGGGCCGTCGGCGGTGGTGGCGAGGTATGGCAGCCAGACCTCCGCGCTCGTCGCCGACGACAGCTGGACCTTGCCCGCCTCGGCCGCCGCGATGACCCGCTGCAGCGCGGCCGGGTCGTGGGCGGCCTCGACGCCGTAGCGGTCCAGCAGGCGGCGACGCAGGTCGTCGGCCAGGCGCAGGTCCCAGTCGTCGCCGCCCACGCCGAGGTCGCCGGCGGTGGCCTTGACCTCGACGACGCCGTCGCTGACCTCGACCAGGCTCACGTCGAGGGAGCCGCCGCCGAGGTCGTACACCAGGGCGAGCGTGTCGTCCGGGCCGGTCCGTGCGTACGCGAGGGACACGGCGGTCGGTGCGGTGATGACGCGGAGCACGGGGAGCGCGACGCGTTCGGCGGCCGCCGCGAGGGCCGCGCGCCGGGCGCGGTCGAAGCTCGCCGGCACGGTGATGACCGCCGCCTGGACCGGCCGGCCGAGGTGGGATTCGGCGTCGGCGCGCAGCCGGGCCAGGAGCAGCCCGGCGAGGTCCTCTGCGGTGCGGCGCACGCCGCCGCGGGTGACCGCCCAGCCGGTGCCGAGCCTGCGTTGCATCGAGCGCACTGTGTACCGGGGGTTCGCCGCGCCCTGCCGCTCCGCCGCGGCGCCGACGAGGGTCGCACCGTCGGCGGTGATGGCGACGACGCACGGGGTGAGCAGCGCGCCCTCGGCGTTGGGGATGACGACGACGTCGCCGTGCCCGTCCAGGACCGCGACGCTGCAGGCGCTGGTGCCGAAGTCGATGCCGATGACCGGGCCGCCGCCGGGCTCGAACACCCAGGTCGCCGCATCGGCCCCCGCCGCCTCCGCGACGGACGCCCCCGAGGACGCACCAACCGGCGGCGCCGCGAACGCATCGACGGGCGAGGCGACAGGCGACGCCACAAACGCACCAACCGGCGGCGCCGCGAACGCATCGACGGGCGACGCGGCGGGCGCGGCGACGGGCGACGCGGCGACGGGCGGCGCCGGCGCCGCGAACGCAGCGGCGGGTGGTGCTGTGAACACAGCGGCGGGTGGTGCTGTGAACGCGGCAGTGGGCGGGGCGGTGGTCGCGATGTGCAGGGCGCCCTCGGCGACGACGAGCTCCGGGTGGTCCAGTGTGAACGGCGCGACCCGCAAGGCCCGGTGCAGCAGCGTCGCCGCGAGGGGTACCCGCGAAGAACCCCCGACCAGAAACACTCCTGCGACCTCGTCGGCCGGCACCCTGGTGCTGCGCAGCATCGCCACCGTCAGATCCGTGGCGCGGTCCAGCAGCGGCCGGGCGAGCCGTTCGAACTCCTCCCGCCCGACCCGCACCTCGGCGTCGGCGAGGGGCACGTGCAGGTCGGCGGCCGGGCGCCGGGACAGCTGCTCCTTGACCCCGCGGGCGCCGAGGAACAGCTGGTGGCGGGCCCGGCGATCGGCCGGCGTCACCGGGTTGTCGAGCCGGGCCCACGCCTCGGCGGCACCGGTCTGCGCCCGGGCGTGTGCGATGACGGCGGCGTCCAGGTACAGGCCACCGGCGTCGAGCAGGCCGTCGCCCGCGAGGACGGTGAAGCTGTCGCCCACCCGGCGGACCACACTGGCGTCGAAGGTGCCGGCGCCCAGGTCGTACACGACGAGGCAGTGGCCGTCGGGGAGCCGCTCGCCCAGGACGGTGACGAAGTACGCCGCGGCCGCGACCGGCTCGGCCACCAGGCGCACCCCGGTCAGCCCGGCCTGTTCGGCGGCCGCGACCAGGATGCCGCACCGCACGTTGCCCCAGGCGCTCGGGTGGGTCAGCACGACCGCGTCCGGTGGCCCGCCGGCGACCCTGGCCGCCTCGTCCGCCACGGTCCGCAGCACCGCGGCGATCAGGTCGACGACCGGCACGGAGCGCTCCGCCAGCCACACCGTGCCGTGGTCGACGCACTGCTTCGGGTTCGGCTCCCACCCGGCCGGCGCGGACACCGCCGCGTGCTCACCGTCGACGCCGGTCAGCAGGGCGCCGTCGGCCGCGGCGAACACCCCGGAGCTCAGCAGCGGCGACACCCCGAACAGCAGCGGCCTGACCCGCCCGTCCGGCCTGGCGAGCATCGCCACCGTGTTGGACGTGCCGAAGTCGATCCCGAGCTGGTAACCGGCCGGACGCACCTCAGCACTGTATGCACCCGTGCCGACCACACACCGCCGACGCGCTGGCAACATCGGGGCGGTGGAGATGAACGTCGACGACCTCGTGCACCGCGTCAATTGTCTGGTCGAGCTTCACATACCGGGGTTCGAGGAGAAGTGGGCGGGTGCACCTGCTCGCAGGCGGCGGGCGGCCAGGTCGTGGGCGGCGGCGAGGGGGGTGACGCCGGTGCGGGAGGCGGTGTCCAGCAGCGCAGCGACCGTCGTGCCGATCGCCTCGACGCGGGCCGCCGCCTCGGCCGGGGACGAGCCGTGCAGCTCGACGGAGGCGGCGTAGGCGACGCCGCCGGCGCTGGCGACGTGGTCGGGGACCCAGGCGATGCCGCGGGCGTGCAGCAGGTCCGCGGTGCTGTCGGCGTCGAGCTGGTTGTTGGCGGGGCCGGCGATCGCCCGGCAGCGCAGTAACGGCACGGTGTCAGGGGTGAGGACCCCGCCGAGCGCGGCCGGCACGAGGACGTCGACGTCCGACCGCAGGGCGGCCTCCGCCGGCACCAGCGTTGCGCCGAGCGTTGCGGCCAGGGCCTGCCGGCCGGGGTCGACGTCGCTGAGCAGCAGCGTGGCGCCGGCCGCGGACAGGCGGCGGGCGACGTCGGCGCCGACCCGGCCGAGGCCGACGACCGCGAACCGGCGGCCGGCGAGGTCGGGGGAGCCGAACACCGACGCGCACAGGGCGTGCAGCGCCGCGAGCACGCCGGCGGCGGTGTGGGTCGAGGAGTCGCCGCTGCCGCCGGCGGACACGGGGCGGCAGGCCACGTGGCGGGTGCGCGAGCCGATGACGAGCATGTCGTCGGGGCCGGTGCCGACGTCGGGGCCGGTGCCGTACCGGCCGGCCAGGTCCTCGATGGCGTCGCCGACGTCCAGCAGCACGGCCCGCCGGTCGAAGCCGGCGCCGGCGGGCAGGGGCACGACCGTCTTGCCGCCGCCGTTGGGCAGGCCGGCGACGGCGCACTTGACGGTCATCGCGGCCGACAGCCGCAGCGCGTCGGTCAGCCCGTCCGTCCAGTGTGGATAGACGGCGAGCCGGCAGCCGCCGAGCGCGGGGCCGAGGGCGGTGGAGTGCAGCGCGATGATGACGGGCAGCCCGCTGCGGGCGCCGGCGCGGATGACGACCTGCTCATGTTCGAACATGGTGCCGGACGGTAGTACAACGGCCGGACAGGAAGCCATCGAACCGAACGAAGTTCGGAGCAGAGGGCAGAATGGTGACCGTGGACGAACTTGATTCGGCGATCGTGGAGTTGTTGCAGCAGGACGCCCGGCAGACCAACCGGGAGCTGGCCGCGGCGGTCGGCATCGCGCCGTCGACGTGCCTGGAGCGGGTGCGGGCGTTGCGCGAGCGCGGGGTCATCACCGGGTTTCACGCCGAGGTGAGCCTGCCGGCGCTCAACCGGCACGTGCAGGCGTTCCTCCACGTGCAGATCCGGCCGCTGAGCCGGCAGGTGATCGAGGGCTTCAAGGCGCATGTGACCACGCTGCCGGAGGTGCTGTCGGTGTTCGTGGTGGCCGGCGGCGACGACTTCCTCGTGCACGTGGCGGTGCCGAGCGTCGACGCCCTGCACGCGCTGCTGATGGACAAGTTCACGAAGCGGCGGGAGATCGTCGGGTTCCGCAGCTCCATCATCTACCAGCACGCCCGCAACCAGGTCGTGCAGCCACTGGACCAGTGACTACTGGTAGGACTCCGGCAGCAACGGCGCCGGGTGGGCCCAGGCCACCACGTTGTCCAGGCCCTGCTTGTCGAAGAACGCGACGATCTCCGGGTCGGAGTGGCGCAGGCTGAAGTGGGTCAGCACGAACGTGGTCGCCGGGTTGGCCTCGACGATCGGGCGCAGCTCGCTCCACACGGTGTGGCCGATGCGGCGGGCCCGCTCCAGCTGGTCGTCGTCGAGGAACGTGCACTCGGTGACGACGACCGGGTAGTCCAGCAGCCACGGCGAGCGGGTGAAGACGTCGGGCCGGGTGTCGCCGAGGAACGCGAACAGCGGCGTGGCCACCTCGTGGTCGATCTCGACGCCCTCGCGGCGCTTCGCGGCGAGGAGCCGGCCGTCGGCCTTCAACGCCTCGAACTCCGGCTTGATCGCCCGCTTCACCGACGAGAACGCGAAGCCGACACACGGGACCTTGTGCTCGCAGTCGACGACCCGGACCCGGTGCGCGCCACGCTTGCCGAGGGCGAACTCGTCGCCGCCGCGGACGCCGTGCAGCCGGGCGGCGGGCGCCAGCGCCGGGTCGTAGGGCGTGTTGTGGTTCAGGGCGCTGGTCGCCTGGATGTAGCCCTGCGCGAACGGCACCGCCGCGGCCGGCAGGTAGATGTCGACGCCGGTCTCCTTGACCGCGACGTAGTCCAGGTCCTTGCTGTGATCCAGGTGCGTGTGGGTCAGGAACACCGTGTCGGGCTGCCAGCCCTCGACGAGCCCGCAGTCGATGCCCGCCCGCAGCTGCGGCAGCAGGAAGAACGTCTTGTCGTTGGACCGGGAGTAGCCGCTCATCGTGACACCGGCGCCGGGGATCGGCCATGACTTCCACTGGCGGAAGGGATGCCCGCGTTCGAGCAGGTCGGCGTGCGCCATGACGGTCCCCTCCGGTCGGTGTCCAATGTCGACGGTACCGGCGGCGGCAACTCGATTAGGCTGCACCCATGAGTGACCTTCCGGAGCGGGTGGACCGCCGGCAGTTGCGCGCCTCCGACGCGGACCGGGAGCGGGTCGCGGAGGTCCTGCGCACCAGTGCCGCCGAGGGCCGGCTCGACCTCGGTGAGCTCGACGAGCGGCTGCGCGCCGTCTACGCGTCCCGCACCTATGCGGACCTGGAGCCGCTGCTGGTGGACCTGCCGACGCCCTCGACGACGCCGGTGGCCCTCGACGGGGTCCCGCCGAGGCCCGGTGAGGTCGCGGAGCACAGTGGGGCGATCGCGGTCATGAGCGGGTTCCACCGCCGGGGCGCCTGGGTCCCGCCGCGGCTGTTCACCTGCCTGGCGTTCTGGGGCGGCGGCACGATCGACCTGCGCGACGCCCGGTTCCTCTACGGTGACCTGAAGATCCGGGCGTTCGCGGTGATGGGCGGCGTCGACGTGATCGTCCCCGACGACGCCGAGGTCGACGTGAGCGGCATGGGCATCATGGGCGGCTTCGACCATGGCGCGGCCACGGCGGGCCGGCACGGCGCGCCCCGCATCGTCGTCACCGGTTTCGCGTTCTGGGGCGGCGTCACCGTCCGCCGCAAGGAACGCCGCTCCAAGGACAAGCGCAAGGACAAGTACAAGGACGAGGACTGACGCCCGTTCAGACCCGGGCGCGCAGCATGCGGCGCACCACGTCGATGCGTTCCGTCATGTACTTGCCGACGACCGGTGCCGCGTCGACCGCCACCGCCTCGGCGCGGCCCAGGTAGGTCTCGTCGACGGCGTAGATGGGGAACAGCCGGTTCGCGAACGCCATCGCCGGGGTCATCCCGCCGCGGTGCAGCTGCGGCGCCAGCTCCAGGTAGCGCTCCGCGTAGGGGGCGAGCACCTCGTCCTGGCCGGGCCGCCAGAACGTCGCCGTGACGTGCTTGACCTCGCCGATCGGCACCGAACGGTCGACCACCAGCGTCTGCCACACGGCCTCCTTGACGGCCGGATCCGGCGAGGCCGCCCGCACCGCCGTCGCGCGGACCCACGCGTCGGGGTCCGGGTCGACGCCGAGCAGCGCGTCGATCTCGGCGTCGACGGTGCCGCCGAGCTCGGCCTTGCGGGCCAGGGCCCGCCAGCGCAGGTCGACGTCGTCGCCGGCCTGCGCCTGCAGCCACGCGACCTCGTCGAGGTCCGCCGCGGTGCGGGCGAGGGTGCGCAGGACGACCTGGCGCAGGCCGGCGTCCTCGGCCAGTTTCCGGCAGGTCGCGGCGACCGCGGCGAGCAGCTCGGGCCGGTCCGCGTCGGGGGACCACAGCTCGGCCGCGTCCGCGGCGAGGGTGAGGTACGGCTCGATCACCGACCCCGACGTCTCGACGCCGAGGACCCCGGTCAGGCAACGCACCGTCTCCGCCGCGCTCGCCTCGCCGGCGAGCAGCATGTCCCACACGGTGGCCACGGCCACGCCCCGCGAGATGGCGGTCGGCAGCGCCGCGGCCGTCGCGACCAGGGTGCCGCGGACCTCGGGCCGGGTCGTGGCGAACGTGAGGTCCTCGTCGTTGACCAGGTACAGGTCCGCGCCGGCGGGCAGGTCCACCGGCGTGACGGGACCGGCGAGCTCGACCTGGACAAGGTCGATGCGGTGCAGCAGGTCGCCGTCCGCGCGGTAGGCGCCGACCGCGAGGACCTGCGGCCGCGGCGGGCCGTCCGGCCCCCGGGCGTCCAGCACCAGCCGGTCGCCGTCGCGGCGCAGCGTGATCCGGTCGGTCCCGGCGGTCTCCAGCCAGCCCGTCCGCCACTCATCGAGGTCCCGGCCGCTGCTGGCGGCGAGCACGTCGATGAGGTCCTGCAGGGTCGTGCTGCCCCACGCGAACCGCTCGAAGTAGGTGGCCATGCCGGCGGCGAAGTCCGCCTCGCCGACGTAGCGCATCAGCTGGTGCAGCACCGACGCGCCCTTCGGGTAGGTGATCGCGTCGAAGATGGACATGGCCTGCGCGACGTCGTGGATCGGCTGCCGGATCGGGTGGGTGGCCGGGCCCTGGTCGGCGAGGTACGCCGCGAGCTTCCCGCCGGCCAGGTGCCCCGCCCACGCGTCGGTGAACACGGTCGCCCGCTCCGCCGCCCAGTTGCAGGCGAACTCGGCGAACGCCTCGTTCAGCCACAGGTCGTCCCACCAGCGCATCGTGACGATGTTGCCGAACCACATGTGCGCCATCTCGTGCAGCAGGATCTTCGCCCGCAGCTCCCGCTCCGCCGGGGTCGGTGTCGAGCGGAACAGCACGGTGTCGGACCACGTGACGCAGCCGTAGTTCTCCATCGCACCGCCGAACTCGCCGACGAACACCTGGTCGTACCGCCGCTGCGGGAACGGCATCCGGAACACCTCGGCGAAGAACGCGAGCCCCTGCCGGGTCAGGGTGAACAGCTCCTCGGCGTCGCGGTCCAGCACCGGCGCGAGGGACCGGCGGGCCAGCAGCCCCAGCTCGTGCCCGTCGACCTCGCGGCGGACCTCGTGGAACGGCCCGGCGTTGACGACCGTGTTGTAGACCGACAGCGGCGGCGTCGCGGGGAACTGCCACCGGCGCGCCTCCCCAGCGGCCTGGACGACGGGGTCGCCGCTGTTGCTGACGACGGTCCAGTGCGCGGGTGCGAGCACCGTGAACTCGTGCGGGGCCTTCAGGTCGGGCTGGTCGAAGCACGCCCACACGTGGTGGGCCTCGTCCGGCTCGAACGACGTCCACACGTAGACCTCGCCGTCGGCGGGGTCGACGGCCTTGTGCACGCCCTCGCCGTCGCGGGTCTCCGCCTGCACGGTCTCGACCCGCAGGTGGTTGCGCGCCCGCAGGCCGGGCAGCGGGATCCGGCCGTCCTGCGCGGGCGGCAGCGCGACACCGTTGAGCACGGCGCCGACGACCTCGGCGGCGCAGTCGATGAAGCTGTCCGCGCCCGGCTCCCGGCACGTGAACGTCACCTCCGAGACGCACCGCACCCGCGGGCCGGTCGGCAGGTCGGTGAAGTCGATCTCGACGGCATACAGCTCGACGGCCAGCAGCGCGGCCCGGTGCTCGGCTTCGACCTGCGTCAGGCTCCGGTTCGTCATCCCGCGATCCTAAGGCGTGTGCACGGTCCGGGACGGCCTCATAGCTGGACGAGCAGGCGGGTGCGGCGCCAGGTGTACCCGACGGCGCGGTTCACGGCGAGCATCGGCAGGTTGGTCTCGTTGACGGTGACCGCCACCGCGCGGGTCTGCGGGTGCAGGCGGTGCAGGGCCAGGGTGTTGGCGGCCTTGACCAGGCGGGCCAGGCCGAGCCGGCGGGCGCCGGGCAGGACCGCGGTGTCGTGCTGCTCCGCGACCGGCCCGCCGGCGGTGGTGAGCACGGTGGCCGCGACGACCGTGCCGCCGTCGACGGCGGCGCAGACGAGGAGGTCGTCGCCGCCGGCGGTCATGGCCTGTTCCCAGCGGCGGACCGCGGCGGCGTCCCAGGCGCGCGGGGCGAGCTGCAAGTCGGCACCCGGTGCGTCCAGGACGTGGCCGAGCACCTGGCCCAGCGACGCGGCCAGGGCCTCCGGTGCGGCGCCGTGCCACGGGACGACGTCGTAGCCGGGTGGCGCCGCCGCGGTCAGGTCCCGGCAGCGGCGCAGGACGGCCTCGGTGAGCGGCTGCTCGTGCAGCTCCAGGCGCAGCAGCACCTCCCCGTGCGGGAGCTCGTCGTCGCCGTCGAGGACCGTGGTGCGCAGCGGGACGCCGCCGGTGTCGGTGCGCACCCGGGCGAGC
>NZ_JBFAPO010000062.1:0-69296 GCF_040676755.1 Dactylosporangium sp. NPDC049525
GGCGCGCACCGCGCGCCCGGCCGGTCGGTGCCCTGCGCGGCGGTCAGCCGCCGCGCAGGGTGGTTTCGATCAGGTCGTGGCCGAGGTCGTAGCGGATGCCGTCCGGGTTCGTCAGACCCGAGTCGGCGTACCACGACAGGTCGGCCTCCGGGTGCGGGCCGACCAGGCCGACCCACCCGGCGCCGTAGCCGGTGACGACGGCCGCGGCGCCGCCCGTGTCGTACGTGGCCAGGACGGTCGCGGAGGTGCCGGCGCGCACGCGGAACAGCGCGCCGTCCTGGAAGTACATGTGCCGCCGCCGGCCCCGCCAGTCGACGCCGACGACCGTGTCGGCGGCGTCGCGGACGCGGGCCTCGCTGCTGTAGATGTACCCCTCGACGCCGACCCCGGTCAGCAGGCCGAAGCCGGAGTCGGCGCCGGCGAGGTAGGCGCCCAGGCAGAACCCGAGGTAGTGCCCTCCATTGTGGACGAATGCGCGGATGTCCCCGGCGTACCCGCGCACCCGGCGCCACGCCTGGCGGACGTCACCACCGCCGGGTTGCGCGTACACGGTGGCCTTGGCGAGGACGTCCGCCGACACCTTGACGTCCTCGCCGGGGCCACAGAACTCGGTGCGGAACCCGGTCGGTGTGCCACGCAGCAGCGCCGCCACCGCCTCCGAGCAGCCGGCGCAGGACGCCGGTCCCCGGTAGACCAGCGCGAGGGGCCGATCGTCGGACAGGACGGCGTAGCCGGCGCCGGCCACGCCGCCGAACGCGGCCAGGACACCGGCGGCGCCCGCGCCGATCAGCGCGCGTCGCCGGTTCACGGGCCGCTGCTCTGCCCGGTGCCCGGCCGGGTCCGGCGCTGGGCGATGCGGCGCCGGCTGGCGTCCCAGTGGTGCGGCCGGCGCGGCGCCGGCGGCTTCACCGACCGGGCGGACGCCGGTTCAGCGGAGCCCGACCCCACCAGGGACGGCACCACCGAGCCCACCTCGACCGAGGACGGCACCACCGAGCCCACCTCGACCGAGGACGGCACGACCGTGCCCTGCACGACCGAGCCTTGCAGGACCGTGCCCTGCACCACCGGACCCTGCACCACCGAGCCCTGCACTGCCGGGCCCGGTTCCGCCGGGGACGGCAAGACCAGGTCCGGTTCCGCTGAGGACGGCACGATGACCGCGGCGACCCGGGCCGGGCCACCGGACGCGGTCCACCGGCGGACGCGGGTGGCCAGCGCGGTCACGGCCAACTCCAGCGGGCCGCGGCCGACCGTGCCCCGGACCGCGAGCGCGATCAGCACCGCGCCGATGACCTGCACGAGGCAGCCACCTGCGGCGCTGTACGTGTCGAACTCGGAGTTGATGAACAGGATGTGCGCGGAGTAGAAGGTCAGGGTCATGCTGCCGGCCGCGGCGAGCGGCACCAGCAGGGCCGTGCACAGTGGACGCAGGAGCCGGTGCCGGACGTGGCCGGCCAGCAGCAGCAGGCCCAGCACGGCGACGGCGCAGCCGGTGGCGTGCAGCAGGTCCAGCGGGGTGCTCGTGTGCGGCTTGTTGACCGCCAGCCACCACCATGTCGAGGACGGGGTGTTGCCGTCGCCGCCGAACGTCAGCAGTTCGGTGGTGTACTCCGGGGTCAGCCCGCTGGATGGTTGCGCCGCCCAGATGTGTGCCAGCCCGTGGAACCGGTGCAGCAGCAGCACCGAGATGGCGTTGGCCCAGACGGCGAGCACCGTGCCGCCGGCGAGCAACCCCGCCGCGACCCGGACGTTCGTCAGGTTCATCCGCCCGATGACGATGCCGGCACACATGTACGCCAGCCACGCCGGCGACGGGTAGAAGCCGGTGAGTGACAGCTCGGTGAGCATCCCGACCGGGTCCTCGACGAGCCTGGTGAACGTGGGGTTGCCGAGGACCGGCTCCGGCAGGTGCGGCAGCAGGACGTGGTTGACCACGGGCCCGACGGTCGCCAGGAGCACACCGATCACGGCGACGATCCAGGTGCGCAGGAACACCAGCGGGATCGCGAGCAGGAACACCATCCCGTAGTACGGCAGGATGACCGCGTCCAGGACCGTGTCGATGCTGCACAGCAGGAACCCGATCACGGCGATGGCGAGCGCCCGCACGGCAATCATGGCCGACACGGCGCGGCGCTCGCCGGCGGGGACCGGGCGGCGACCGGTCAGAAACGCGATGCCGACCCCGGCGAGCAGCGCGAACGCGGCCGCGGCCCGCCCGCTGAACACCGTCGCCGACCACGTCGGGTTGCCCGCCGCGTCGGCCTCGTACAGTGCGTGCAGGCTGATCATGCCGAGCAGCGACACGCCCCGGGCGGCGTCGACACCGGCCAGCCGCGGCCGTTTCGGCGGTGCCCCGGCCGGTGGCGACGCCGGGACGTCACCGGGGCGCGCGGGTGCGGCGCCCAGCGCGAGCTGTGTCATGTGGTCATCACCGCATCCACCAGGTCCAGGCCGAGGTCGACGCCGAGCCGGTCGACGCGCAGCCCGGCGTCGCTGTACCAGTCGCCGGTCGCCTCCGGGTGCGGGCCGACGACCCCGACGCGGCCCTGCCCGAAGCCGACGACGAGGGCGGCGACGGTGCCGTTGGGATACGTGGCGACAACGGTCGCGTCGGCGCTGGGCCGCACCCAGAAGTACGGGCCGTCCTGGAAGAACAGGGTCCGGGTGCTGCCCCGCCACGCGACCTCCACCAGGGTGTCGTCGGGCGACGCGACGGTCGCGGCGGTCGAGGCGATGTACTGGTCGGTGTCTCCCGGCAGCAGGTCGAAGCCGGGCGTGGCACCGGCCAGGTACCCGCCGAGGCAGAACCCGAGGTACCGGCCGCCACTGTGGACGAACTCGCGGATCGCGGTGCGGTGCCGGCGCAGGTGCCGGTAGCCGTGGGAGAGCAGGCCGCCGCCGGGCTGCGCGTACACGGCCGCACCGGTCAGGGCGAGTGTGGAGACCGGCACGGCCTCGTCGGGGCCGACGTAGCGCACGTCGAAGCCCCAGCGGCTGGAACGCAGCAGCGCGGCCACCGCCTCGGGGCAGCCGGGCGAGGACGCCGGTCCCCGGTACACCAGCGCCACGAGAGGCTCGGCCTGCTCCCAGCCGGGCAAGGTCGAGGACACCTGGCACGCCGCCGCGGTCATGCGGTCGGCACCCGGCAGCCGGGATGTGGTCACCTCGACCCCCGCGGTGGCGGGTTGTCCAGCGTGAGAGCGGTGCACCGGACGCCGCCGCCGCCCTTGGCGAGCTGGGTCGTGTCGAGCTCGACGACGCGCAGGCCACGCTCGCGCAACGTGGCGGCGAGCTTCGGCGCCCCGCGGGTCATCGTCACCGTGCGGCCGTCGCTGATCAGGTTGAGCGCCAGCTTGGTCGCCTCGTCGAGGCCGACCTCGATGAGCTCCAGCCCGAGCCCGCGCAGGCGCCTGAGGCTGGGCTCGTCCAGCGCCTGTGGGCAGTAGGCGAGGGTGTACGGGGGCTCGACGACGGCGATCGCCAGGTCGAGGTCGTACCAGCGGGGGCCGACGGTGCGCAGCGGCACCACGTCGTAGTCGAGCTCGTTGGCGAGGACGGCGTGCATGCGCCGGTCGGTGCGCTGCCCGTAGCCGGCCAACAGCAGGTCGCCGCAGGCGAGGGCGTCGCCCTGGCCGCTGAACGGGTAGGGGGCCTCGAGGACGTCGAAGCCGCGGTCGACCAGCCACTCCTGGAAGTACGAGATCTCGGCCTTGCGTTCCGGCGGCGGGAAGCCCAGCACGGCGCGGTCGCCGCGGACCACGGCGGCGTTCGCGGTGAAGACCATGTCGGGGCACTCCGGGGCGGAGGCAACGTGCTCGACGCGGCGGCCGGCCGCGAGGTGCGCCGCGACGATCGCCGCGTGCTCGGCCGCTGCGGCCGCCGGGTCGGGCTGCAGCTCGGTGTGCATGTACGGGTTGATCTCGTAGTCGATGCGGAAGTGGGCGGCGTCGGAAACCAGCAGTTCGGTGTTCACCGGGTGGTGCGCTCCTTGATGTGTGGTGGAACTGTGACAGCGGACGGGAAAGGTCAGGCGGCGATCGCCGCCTGGGTCTGGCGGGTGGCGATGCCCTGCGCCGGGATGCCGCGCCATCGGCTGCCCGGGGTGAGGTGCTCGCCCTTCATCAGCAGCGACAGCGAGCCGAGCGACACGTCGTCGCCGACGACGGCGTCGTACAGCACGATCGCGCGGGTGCCGATGGTGGCGCCCGCGCCGACGGTGACGACGGACATCTTCATCACCCGGTCCTCGAACAGGTGGGTCTGCAGCGAGACCTCGGCGCCGACCTCGGCGTCGTCGCCGATCTCGACCAGGTCGAACTCGGTGAGGTACGTGGTCCCGATCCAGGTACGCCGGCCGATGTGGGCACCGAACCAGCGCAGCACCGGCGGCAGGAACGGCGTGCCGATGAGCATCCCGACGCCGGCCGGAATGGCGGCGGCCTCGTACAGGCCGGTGACGAACTCGGTGCGCCGCACGAACGTGCTCCACAGCGGCTCGACCCGCGGCTGGTAGGTGCCGATGATGCTGCGTTTGGTCGCCGCGCAGCACCCGATGACCGCGGCGCACGCGGCCATGACGACCAGCGGTGAGGCCAGCGCCGGCACCGGCAGGTCCCGGCCGCGGGCGAGCGTGGACAGCACCCACAGGTACAGGTAGACGCTCATGCCGAGCAGCGCGGCGGGCGCGGTCGCGCGGGCGAACTCGACCGCCAGGCGGTGCGCGACCAGCTTGCGCGGCGGGCGGAACGTCTGCTCCTCGCTGAACGTGCCGCTGCTCTGCCGCAGCGGCAGGTGCATCGCCGGCGACCCGAGCCACGAGGTGCCGTCGGGGACGTCGTCGTCCGGCGGCAGGGTCTGCACCCCGACGAGGCTGCCGGCGCCCAGGGTCGTGCCGGCGGGCACGAACGCGGCGTTGCCGACGAACGCCCGGTGCCCGACCCTGGTCGGCAGCAACGCCATCCGGCCGTTGGCGAACGTGGCGGCCCCGACACTGGCCATGTCGGCCACGAAGCTGTCCGAGTCCAGGGTCAGCAGGTCCGGGTCGAGATGCGCGGCGGTGGAGACCTCGGCGCCGCGGCCGACCCGGGCGCCGAGCAGCCGCAGCCACGGCACCGTGTACAGCGTCGAGTACAGCGAGTTGGTGAACAGCAGGCTGAACTCGAGGAGCTTGTCCGCGACCCACTTGCGGACGCCGAGTCCGGAGCGGGCCGGGTGGATGCCGACCGGCGCGTGCCGCAGCACGAGGCGCTTGCCGAGGGCGATCACCGCGCAGGTGGTCAGCACGTACAGCGGGCCGGCGGGGACCGTCGCGAAGAGGCCGGCCAACAGCCCCCAGTGCAGCAGCGCCCACCACACCAGGACCACGCTGGGCACGATCGTCGCGATGGCGCTGAGCTCGAGGCCGACGACGCCGGCCGCGGCGGCCAGCAGGTGCTGCGCGTGCCAGCCCCGGTTGTGGCCGCGGCCGGTGGCGCCGAGCATGACCTCGACGGTCGGGCCGAGCGCCGCGACCGGCGCCGCCGGCGAGCCGGCCCAGCGCGCGCCCGGCGGCACGGTCTCGCCCTGTTCGAGCACGGACTGCTCGCCGAGCCCGGCGTTCGCGGCGACCGTCGAGCCCGGTTCGAGGACAGCGTTCGCGCCCACGAACGCATGCGGGGCGACCGTGATCGGTTCGACCACGACCCAGCCCTGCTCCACCCGCCACGGCCGCAGCGACACCCCGTAACCGACGGCCGCGTCGGCGCCGATGTCCAGGAACGTCGGCAGGCTGATCGAGCTGGTCGCGATGGTGGTCCGGGTGCCGACGCGGGCGCCGAGCAGCCGGAGGTAGGCGGCCATGAGTGGCGAGCCGCTCAGCACGGCCATCGGCCCGATCGCCAGCAGCAGGTTCAGCGTCCAGAGCCGTAGGTAGGTCGGGCCCCACAATCGGTACCGGCCGGGTTTGATGCCGGCGGCAACCGGCCGGGCGAGCAGCACCGGCACGACCCATCGCACGCCGAGGTAGCTGACCAGGATCGCCATCATCAGCTGCAGCAGGACCTCGACGGACACCCGCCCGTTGTTCCAGGTGTACACATAGGACACCGGCAGCGTGATGAGCAGCACCAGCAGGTAGATGACCAGTGCCTGGCCCGCGCCGGCGGCCGCGATCCGCCGGCTGTCGTGGCGCAGTGGCGCCGGTCGGGGCGGCGCGGTCAGCCCACCGGTCGCGGCGGACGCGTCCAGTCGCCGGGCCATGCCGCGTACGGTCGGGTTGCTGTACAGGTCGCGGACGGCCGGGCTCGCACCGACGTTGCGGGCCCGCAGCAGCGAGACGACCCGCGCGGCGAGCAGCGAGTGGCCGCCGAGGTCGTCGAAGAAGTCCGCCTCGACCGACAGCGACTCCGGTGGCAGGCCGAACGCCTCGGCCCACACGGCGCGGACCTGCTCCTCCAGTGCGCCTTCGGCGGCGACGAGGAGGCCCTTGCCGCGGGCCGGCCGCCGGTTGACCGGGGTCGGCAGCCGCTTGCGGTCCACCTTGCCGCTCGGCATGGCCGGCAGCGACGCGACCACGTCGAGGTAGGCGGGCACCATGTAGCTGGGCAGGCGGTCCTGCAGCTGCTCGTACAGGCGGCGCACCAGCTCCTCGTCGGGCTCGTCGCTCTCAGACGAACGGACCACGTAGCCGGCGAGCTCGCGTGCGGCGTCCGGGGCTTCGGACACCGCGACGAGTGCCGTGACCGCCTCGATGACGCCGTGGTCCTCGAGGAGCACGCTCTCGATCTCGCCGAGGTCCACCCGGTGCCCGCGGATCTTCACCTCGGCGTCGGCGCGGCCCAGGTATTCGATCTCACCGTCGGCGGTGACCCGACCGAGGTCGCCGGTGCGGTACAGCCGGAACCCGGCCGGCGCGAGGGGATGCTCGATGAACCGGTCCGCGGTCAGCTCCGGCCGCCCGACGTAGCCGCGCGCGACGCCCGGCCCGCCGATGCAGATCTCGCCGACCTCGCCGTCCGGGACCGGCCGCCGCTGCTCGTCCAGCAGCACGGCGGAGTAGGTGGGCAGCGGCCGGCCGATGGTGACGGTCCGGCCCGGCAGTAGCTCGCACCAGATCGCGGTGACGGTTGCCTCCGTCGGCCCGTAGGTGTTGAGGATGCGCCGGCCCGGCCGGCTCCACCGCTCCACCAGCTGCCCCGGGCACGCCTCACCGCCGACGAGGATGCTGCGGATGCGGGGCAGCTCCCGGGGGATCGTCGCGAGCAGCGTCGGCACGCAGTACAGGACGGTGATGCGCGCCGTGTCGAGGAAGTCGGCGAGCTCCGCGCCGAAGCGCCGCGAGTCGGTGGGCCCGGCGACGAGGGTCGCGCCGACCGACCACGTCGGCCAGATCTCCTCGATCGAGAAGTCGAACGCGATCGTCATGCCCTGGTAGACCCGGTCGTCGGGGCGGACGTCGTACACCTTCGGCACGACGTCGAGGAAGTTGCAGATGCTCGACTGGGCCACCTCCACGCCCTTGGGCCGGCCGCTGGATCCGGACGTGTAGATCACGTACGCGGCTGGGTCGGCGGTGGGGTCGCGGGCCGGGCGGGTCTTCTCTGCGCCGTCCGCTTGGCTGTCCGCGTTACCGGCGAGGTCTTCTGCGTCATCGGTGAGCAGCACCGGGCAGGGCAGCCCGTCGGCGCGGTCGGCGAGGTCCGCCGACGTCAGCACCAGCGCGATGGAAGCGTCCTCGACGATGTAGGCGACCCGGTCCGCGGGCGACTCCGGGTCGATCGGCACGAACGCCCCGCCGGCCTTGCCGACGGCGAGCAACGCCACGTACGTGGCGACGGACCGCTGCAGCAGGATCGCGGTCCGGGCGCCGCCGCTGATCCCGAGATCCCGCAGCCGGTGGGCGAGGCGGTTGGCGCGCTCGTCGAGGTCGCGGTACGTGAGACGTTCACCGTCGCATTCGAGGGCGACGGCGGAGGGGGTGCGGTCGCACGCCGCCTCGAACACGTGGTGCAGGCGCCTCTCGGCGCGGTCGGGGGGTTCGCGCCGCACCTGAGCCACGCCACGGGCGGTTGCCTGCCTGGCGATCGGCACGGACACTGCGGCACCGTCGGGACCCGTGGCACCGATCGGCGGCGACACGGTCGTCCTGGTGGTGCGTGCATGGTTCACAAGTACGGCCTCATTTCTGCTGATGCCCGAAGCGACGCCGGGGCGGGATCGGCACCGCACCTGTCGCCGTGCACGGCGAAGGCACCCACGGACAGGCGTGGGTCGCGGGCCTTGATCGTTCTGGCTCAAACGAAAGAAGCGGCACCTGGGTGGGTGCCGCTTCCTTAGATTGCCGTTGTGTTTCCTGCCGTGTGGCCGACGTCAGGCAGTTCTCACCACGAGACCACCCTCGGCGACCTTCGTGCGGTTTCGCGGGCTCCGGCGCCTCACACGGCGCTTCATGCGTGCCAGGCCGCAACCGCGGCCCGGCACGCCGGTTGGTTCCGGTGAACAGTTCGCGGCCGCGGCGACTTCTTCAGCGCACGGTGAAGGTCAGCCGCCTCCCGCGCAGGCGCGGGAGGCGGCTTCGGCGCGGCGGCGGGCACCGGCTTCGACCCCGGCGGGCCATATGACGGGCGCATCGAGCCGTACGAGACGGGCCCTCGGGGCGAGCAGGGCAGCCGGCTGCGGGTGACGGACGGCGGGTCAGGTGCCGGGGACGCCGTAGACCCGGGCCGGGGCGAGCAGGACAACGGTGCGGCGCTGCTCGGCCATGACCCGGTCGTATTCGTCCCAGTCGTCGTGGGTGCCGCCGGCCGCGGCGAACACCTCACGCAGCAGCAGCAGCAGCCGCTCGCCGTCAATGCCAAGGGCAGGGTCGTCGGGGCCGATGAGCGTGGCCGTGCCCTCGACCGTGGCCCAGGTCCAGCCGGACCGGATCGTCACGGTCAGCTGGGGACGGGCCCGCAGGTTGGCCAGCTTGACCTTGCCGTAGGTGACGAACCCGACCGCCGGGTCGCCGGTGACCGGGTGCGGCAGCACGCCCGCGTTGACGACCGACGCCTGGATCGTGCCGTCCGCCCGCAGCGTCGACACGACAACCAGGCCACGCTCCTTCACCGCCAGCCCCGCGAACTCCCCGAGCGTTGCCATGCCCACCCCCGTTTCGCCGATGCCAACACACCCCATCGGACCCGCCGCCAACGATATCGCGGCCCGCTCAGGTGGCGCCCAAGCCTCAGCAGTCCGCCGGCGGAAAATCATTTGACGGCCGCGATACGTTGTTCCTCCGTACCTTCGGACGGCCGTACGCCGGCGCGCATCGGGAGTTGCGAGGGGGTTCGATTCGGTGGACGTCGCGGCGGCGCGGGGTGGGCGTTCCGGCGTGGGGCCGATCCGGTTCGGGTGTTGATCTCCTATACGCACGGCGATGTGGTGATGGTGGCGATGCGTAGCTCGGCGCCGCTGGGCCAACGCTCCCGGCGTCAGGGAGGTCCCGGACGACCAGACAGGCGCGCTCGGTGTCACGGGGTGGGTTTGAGGGACTTGGTCAGGCGGTTGTCGGGGCGGGTCAGGACGTAGCAGTGGGACGTGCGGTCGCCGAGGGCCCACCGGTCCGGAGAGCCACCGGTCAGAAATGCGCGCAGGTCGGTGCGCTTCTCGAACTTCGACGGGGACTCGCCCAGGAACGTCGCTGCCTTGGTGTTGCAGAACTGGGCCACCTCGCGGGCCAGCTTGGTCATGCCGGGGTGGGGGACGTCGGCGCCGACGTACAGGCCGGTGTACTCGCCGTTGTGGGGCTGGGCGCAGTCGATCGGGGCCAGCCGGTCGATGGTCTTGTACCAGCCCTGGCCGTCCGGGGTGCCGAGGACGTCCACGCAGGTCAGGGCGAGCGGGCGGGTGCCGCGCAGGCCGTCCTTCAGGCTGCCGGTGCGCATCCGGGACGTGAAGTCGTCGGCGGAGAACTCGAACAGGGCGCAGCGGTACTCGTGGTCGCCGGCGATCCACTCCTCGGTCGATGGGACGATGACCGCGAGGCCCAGGCGGCCGTCGTGCCAGTCGGCGCCGACGTACTCGCGGGCGGCCGTGTCGCAGTCGGTGAAGACCTCCCGGGTCTTGTTCTCCGGTGGGGTCGTGAGACGGCCGACGCGGATGATCTCGGCCTGGTGCTCGGCGGAGCAGTCGACCGCGTTGAGGGTGACGGCGCGGTAGTCGAACATGCCCAGTGACTGGCCCGTGTGGCACATGCCGGCGCCCGGCAGGGACCTCGCTGAGGGCGAAGCCGCCGCCGCGCTGCCGGTCGCGCCGGTCACGGGCTCTGCCCCGTCACATCCGGCCAGGCTCAGCAGTACCACTGCCGCGATCATCCTCCAGCGCATCTGCACATGATCGTCGATCGTGGGGCGGCGGGAAACTGCAGGGTGCCTTGTCACCACACGTAGGGGATGAGCCGGGCGCGGCCCGCGGCGAACGTTCGGTAGCGCTCGCCCAGTGCCGCGCTCAGCGCACGCTCCTCGATCCGCAGGCGGTAGATCAGGGCGATCAGCATCACGCCGACCGCGCTCACGGTGCTGACCCAGTTGCCCAGCATCAGGCCGCCGCCGGCGAAGGCGAGCAGGAGGCCGGTGTAGCTCGGGTGCCGCAGCACGCGGTACGGGCCGCGTTCCACGACCGGCTGGTCCGCACTGGTCTTCACCACCACCGTGAAGTACTTGCCCAAGCTCGCGAACGACCACCAGCGCAGCAGCAGGCCGAGCCACGCGATCGTCGCCGCGAGCGCGAACCGCCACCCGCCGCCGCCGATCGCGGCGCCCGGGGCGACCGCCCGGCCGATGGCCAGCAGCAGGATCCCGCCGAAGAACATCGCCCTGAACGCGACCTCCGCGCGCAGGCTGACGCTCGTCGCGCCGCGGCGCACGCGCAACGCCTGCGCGAGTTCGCCCGCCGCGAAGGCGCCGGCGCTGACCAGGAACACGGTCCGCGGCAGGGCCGGCAGCGCTTCGTACGGCAGGGGCACGCCGCGAGTATCACCGAGGCAGGTTCCGCACCACAACCACCACCCAGGCGCCGAGGGGTTTCGTCGGGCAGTCACGGGATGTTCACGCCTTGCCGGTCGCGCGGCATACTTGCGCCCATCGATATTCATGATGGTCGCCGATCGCGGCGGCGCAGGTATGTCGATCAACGGAAGGCAAGCGTTGGAACACGTGTCATCGCCATCAGCCCGGACCGTTCGCCCGTTCGCCCGGCGCCGTCGGGCCGTGTCATGGGTCGTGGCCGTCCTGGCCGCGCTCGGGGTCATGCTGCCCGCGACGGCGGCCTTCGCCGACTCGCTGCCCAATCTGCCGCAGAACGCGGGAGGCTATGAGCAGTCGTTCTCGCCCGCGTACGACTACGACACCGACGGCTGCTACGCGGTCGCGGCCATCAGCCCCGCCGGCACGCTCAACCCGGGGCTGAACCCCACCGGCGCGCTCAACGGCAACTGCCGGGACCAGTCCGACCTGGACAGGACCCAGACGTATGCCCGGTCGAAGTGCAACAACGGCTGGTGTGCGATCGTCTACGCCAGCTACTTCGAGAAGGACCAGGCCCTGCCCGGCATCAGCCTCGGCGGCCACCGGCACGACTGGGAGCACGTCATCTCCTGGGTCAACCAGTCGAGCAACCAGGTCGAATACGTGACCACGACCCAGCACAGCAGCCAGGTGACCTACCCGCGCTCGCAGGTGCGGTTCGACGGCTCCCACCCCAAGACCGTGTACCACAAGGACGGCGCGTCGACCCACTTCTTCCGGCTCGCCAACAGCAACGACGACCCACCGGAGAACCACTACCACATCTGGCGCTACCCGCCGCTGGTGGACTGGAACGGATGGCCCAGCACGGCGCTGCGCGACCGGCT
This sequence comes from Dactylosporangium sp. NPDC049525, assembly GCF_040676755.1. Classification (NCBI taxonomy): domain Bacteria; kingdom Bacillati; phylum Actinomycetota; class Actinomycetes; order Micromonosporales; family Micromonosporaceae; genus Dactylosporangium; species Dactylosporangium sp. NPDC049525. Next base: position 11,876 of record NZ_JBFAPO010000062.1, read on the forward strand.
GATGACCGCTGACTTCGGTTCGGCCACGATCAAGATCAAGAACGGCTCGTTCGAGTCGCTGCTCGCCGCGTCCAAGCCCGCCGGGATTGCCTTCAACCCGCAGAGCTGACCTGACCACGCGCCAGACCAGGCGCCGGAGGACGCCGTTCGCGCGGCGATCCTCCGGCCGCCGCGCCCTCAGCCGCCGTCACCGGTCGGGGTGACGCACGACCGCGACGGGGCAGCAGGCGTGATGGACGACGGCCTGGCTGACCGAGCCGAGCAGCAGCCCGACGAACCCGCCACGCCCGCGAGCGCCGACGACCAGCAGTTGCGCGCCGGCGGACGCGTCGGTGAGCACACCGCCGGCCCGGCCGGGCACGGTGTCGAGCCGGACGTCGACCCGCGGGTACTTCTCGCGCCACCCGGCGAGCGACTCGGCCAGGAGCCGTCGCTCACCGTCGAGGGCCGCGTCGGGGATCCCGCCCGGCTGGTGCCCGGCGTTCTGGCGATGGTACGCGTGGACCGCGGTCAGCCCGCAACCGCGGAACGCTGCCTGCTCGAATGCGAGGCCGAGGGCCTCGTGCGCGCCGTGGGAGCTGTCGACGCCGACGACGACCCGGCCGGTGCTGCCGCCGTCCGGACGGTCGGCGTGCCGGACGATCACCACCGGGCAGATGGCATGGGAGGCCAGCTCGACGCCGGTGGAGCCGACCAGGAGGGCGGTGAAGCCGCCGAGGCCACGGTTGCCGACCACGACCAGCGACGCGTGCCGCGACGCGGCCAGCAGCGCCGGCACGCACAGGTCGGCGCTGGCCTCGGTGCTGATCCGCAGCTCCGCGTCCACGTCCCGGGCCTGCAGCACCGCGTCGGCGAGGATCCGCGCCGGGGACTCCAGGCTCTCCGTCTCGTAGATGATGGGCATCGCCAGCCCGGCCATCGGGTACGTCACCACCGGCCACTCGTGCCCGTGCAGCAGATGCAGCGGCCGCTGGCGGCGGGCCGCGTCCGCGGCGGCCCACTGCACGGCTCGCTTGCTGTCGGGTGACCCGTCGACGCCGACGACGACGGCGGTTGCCGGCACGGATGCGGTCGTCACGGCTGGTCCTCGCGATGCCGGTGCGGCGTCACAGTCCCGCGCGGTCGAGGATCGCCGCGGCGTCGCTCGTCCGCTGCCGCCGCTGCGCCGGCGTGCCGGCGTCGGGGTCCGCCAGGGTCCGCAGCGCCGCGGCGAGCACTTCGAGACGGAACTCGGCTCTGCGCAGGCGGATCATCGCGTCGGCCGGGTCTGTTGTGGGCACGGAACCGCAGACTGGTTGCCGCCACTTCGGTGTGATCTGTCGTATCACGGCGCCACCTCCTCTTTCGCGGGTGCGTGGTGCTCCTTCCCACACTTCCCCGCCGCGGGCGGTGCCGACCAGGTGGCGCTTCAGCCTGTCATCCGCTACATCACCCGGTGGCCCCGGGCTCAGCTTGCCCGGCGCCACCGGAGGATCCAGCCGGCTCGTTACTTGCCTTGCAGCGCGTGGACCAGTTCGGCCTTGGTCATGGCGGAGCGGCCCTTGATGTTGCGGCGCTGCGCTTCGGTGTAGAGCTCGTCCCGGGAGCGCTCCGCGCGGGGCTGGTTGCGCCCGGACTTCGCCGGGGTGCGCGGCGCGTTCGAGGACTTCTTCGACGCCGACGGCTTGCCCAGCTCCTGCCAACGGCTCTCGGTCATCTCCACGCCGTGCCGCTTCGCGGCCCGCTTGATCCGGCGGAACGCCTCTTCGCGCTCCGCGTCGGTCGCGTCCTGCACCTGGTCGAACCGCGCGATCGCGTTCCGCACGTGCGACGCGTCGTTGAGCGGCTCCTTGCGCAGCCGCGGGAATGCGAACGACGTGTCGGACATGGCGTTGCGGTCGTCGGCGTCCAGCTCATGCGTGCTCTGTCTGCGTGCAGCCATACTGTGTGCTTACCCCGCATCGGGCCATCCATACCCGTGCCGCTCGGGCGGTGGCGCTCTGCCGGCTGGGCAGGCGACAGAGGCACCCGCGCCGGGGCGGTCGACGGCTTGCCGCGCCGCCGACCGCCGGCGTTCGGGTCAGCCGTTGAGGACCTTGTGCTCCGGCTCGGTGCTGCCACCGACCGAGATCTTGCGCGGTTTCGCCTTCTCGGCGATCGGGATCCGCAGGGCGAGGACGCCGTTGCGGTACGTCGCGTCGATGCGGTCGGTGTCCAGGGCATCGCCGAGGAACATCTGCCGGGAGAAGACGCCGAGGGGCCGCTCGGTCAGGGTCGCCTGCGCCTGCTCGCCGAGGTCGACAGGGCGTCGCTCGGCGCGGACGGTCAGCACGTTGCGCTCGATGTCGATGTCGATCGCGTCCTTGTCCACACCGGGCAGGTCGAACACGATCACGAACTCGTCGCCGTTGCGGTAGGCGTCCGCCGGCATGGCCGTCGGACGGGACCACGTGCCGGTCGCGGGAGCGCCGAACAGCTGCTGGGCGAGCCGGTTGACCTCGGTGAAGGGTTCGCTGCGCATCAACATTGGGCCACCTCCTGGGTCTCGACTGATCGGTCAATGCGCGATACATTTGTTGTAACACGTCATCGTTCCGATGACAAGCGGAACGTCAACGAAAAGTTGACGCGTGAGAAGGGGATCGCGGGATGGCCGAACCGGATGCGCTCATCGCCGCCGTGGCGGCGATCACGGCGGTGGCAGACCGATACACCCGCGACGCCGAGACCAGCGACACCGACACGGCCGGCGCCGTCCTCGAGGCCCTCGCTCTGCTCCGGTGGGTGCAGGAGCAGCTCGCCGCGACCGAGCCGGAGCTGATCGCGGCCGCCAGGCGGGCCGGTGTCAGCTGGCAGGCGCTCGCACCCGCCCTGGGCGTGGCCAGCCGGCAGGCCGCGGAGCGGCGGTATCTCAGAGCCGCATCCGCCCCGGGTGCCGGCGGCGACACCCGTGAGGACCGGGTCCGTGCCGAGCGCGACCACCGGGCCGGCGTCCGCGCGGTCGCCCGCTGGGCCACCGACAACACCGCGGACCTGCGCCGCCTCGCCGGGCAGGTGGCCGGCCTGCGGGACGCACCGGCCGCCGCCACCGCCGACCTGGACCGGCTGCACCGCGCCCTCGCCGACCCCGACGCGACCGCGCTGCCCGCCCTCCTCGCCGCCACCCGGCAGCACCTGGGCCACCACCCGGCGCTGGCCGAGCAGGTCGACGCGGTCGCCGCCAGCACCAGCGAGGTGCTGCGGCACACCCAGCAGCGCCGCGACGAGCAGCAGCCCCCACCGGGGCGCTCGCCGAGCCCACGCTGAACGCACCCGTGCGATGCACTCCATCGGGCAGCGCTGGCACGATCGGCGGCGAGGAGTACAGTCCTCGGTGACGGCTTGGTGGCGTCTTGCCCCGGATCCCGGCAGCCCGTGCACGCCCGCACGCAGCGAAGGGAGCAAGGCATGCGTCACAACCAACGAGGGACCGGCGTCTGATGGCCGTCGACTACGACGCACCACGGCCGACCCCGACCGACGAGACCGACGACGGCCTGGACGCGCTCGCGCTGCGGCGCAGCACGAGCAAGGCCGGCACCGCGGACGTCGACGACACCGCCGAGGCCATCGAGTCCTCAGGGCTCGACTTCGTCGACGAGGAGCTCTCCGTCCCCGTCGTCCCCATGCGCGCCGACGAATTCCGGTGCGGGCGGTGCTTCCTGGTCCACCATCGCAGTCGCCTCGCTGACCCCTCCGGGGCGCAGGTCTGCCGCGACTGCTCCTGAGCCGACGGCGCGCCCGCCGTATCAGCGGGCCGACCAGAGGCGTTCGTTTGCCTGACCATGCCTCGGGTACTGCGGAAGACCTGCATGTTCCCGTTCATGGAGGTGCCGTCAGATGGGCAGCAACAAGCCCGGCAAGGCCATTAAGAATGCCGTGGAATCCGCCGCCGAGAAGGTGGTCGATCTGCTGACCCCGGATGTCCCGGGTAAGCCGGGCAGCGGCACCCCGACCGTCGAGGAGCCGACGGCGCCGCACGCGCCGTTGCCGCCGAAGCAGGAGCAGGGCAGTCCCGAGACGCGGACCCCGACCGGCGCGAAGACCGGCCGGCCCGCCACCGAGCTCGGGCAACAGGGCGCCTACCTCACGACGTCGCAGGGGGCCAGGCTCCGCGACACGGATCACTCACTGAAGGCCGGGCCGCGCGGGCCGATCCTGCTGCAGGACCACCACCTCCGCGAGAAGATCATGCACTTCGACCACGAGCGCATCCCGGAGCGGGTCGTGCACGCCCGCGGTGCTGGGGCGCACGGGGTGTTCGAGGGGTACGGCACGGCCGACGGCGTGACCCGGGCGGGCTTCCTCAAGAAGGGCAAGCAGACCGACGTCTTCGTCCGGTTCTCCACCGTCCTGGGTTCGCGCGGGTCGGCCGACACCGTCCGCGACACGCGTGGCTTCGCGACGAAGTTCTACACCGACGAGGGCACCTTCGACCTGGTCGGCAACAACATGCCGGTCTTCTTCATCCAGGACGGGATCAAGTTCCCCGACATCATCCACGCCGGCAAGCCGCACCCGGACCGGGAGATCCCGCAGGCGCAGAGCGCCCACGACACGTTCTGGGACTTCGTGTCGCTGCACACCGAGGCGCAGCACCACACCATGTGGAACATGTCCGACCGGGGCATCCCGCGTTCGTTCCGGATGATGGAGGGCTTCGGCGTCCACACCTTCCGCCTGGTCAACGAGGCGGGGGAGACGGTCCTGGCGAAGTTCCACTGGAAGCCCAAGCTCGGCGTGCACTCCCTGGTCTGGGAGGAGGCGCAGCTGCTCAGCGGCATGGACCCTGACTTCCACCGCCGCGACCTGTACGACGCGATCGAAGCCGGCGCCCATCCGGTGTGGGAGCTGGGCATCCAGGTGCTCCCGGACACCCCGGACGAGACGTTCGAGGGCATCGACCTGCTCGACCCGACGAAACTGGTGCCCGAGGAACTGGCGCCGGTGCAGGCGATCGGGAAGATGACGCTGAACCGGAACCCGACGAACTTCTTCGCGGAGGTCGAGCAGGTCGCCTACCACCTCGGCAACCTGCCGCCGGGCATCGACGTCACCAACGACCCCCTGCTGCAGGCGCGGCTGTTCTCCTACTTGGACACGCAGCTCACCCGCCTCGCGGGGCCGAACTTCTCGCAGATTCCCGTCAACCGTCCGCACGCCGCCGTCAACGACATGCTCCGCGACGGGTTCCACCAGCAGGCGGTTCATGCGGGCGTCGCGCCGTACCGGCCGAACTCCCTCGACGGCGGTAACCCCTCGGTCGCCACGGATGCCGAGCAGGCGTTCCTCGACGTCCCGGTGACGGTCGCCGAGGCGAGCAAGGTCCGTGCCAGCCCAGCCTCCTTCGACGACCATTACAGCCAGGTCCGCCTGTTCTGGCTGAGCATGTCGCCGGTGGAGCGGGAGCACATCGTCCGCTCCTACACCTTCGAGCTCGCCAAGTGCTACGAGCAGCCGATCAAGGAGCGACAGCTGCTGTCCCTGGCGAACATCGACCCGGTGCTGTGCGCGCAGGTCGCCGCGGGGCTGGGCCTGCCGGCCCCCGAGCCGACCGTGCCGTTGGTGGACGTCACACCGAGCCCCGCCCTGTCGCAGGTCGGTGGGGAGTGGCCCGCCGACGGCCGGACCGTCGGCATCGTCGTCGACCCCGACAGCGACCTCGACGGCCTCGCCGCCCTGCGCGAGACGGTGTTCGCCGCGGGCATGGTGCCGCTGCTGATCGCCCCGCACGGCGGCCTCGTCGGCGGCCTGCCGGTGCAGCGGACGTTCGCCACGGCGCGATCGGTCGAGTTCGACGCGCTGCTGCTCGCCGGAGCCCCCGTGCCGGCCCCGGACGCGACCCCAGCCCGCGACGCGAAGGCTCGCGATGCGAAGGCCGGCGACGCGAAGGCCGGCGACGCGAAGGCGGGCGCCGTGGACCCGCGGGTGCTGCTGATGGTCGAGGAGTGCTGGCGGCACGCCAAGGCGATCGGCGCGTGGGGCGACGGCGCGGCCGTCCTCACCGCGGCCGGTGTCGCCGGTTCGCCGGGCGTGCTCGCGGGCGACGCCGCGGCGGACGTCTTCACCGAACTGCTGCAGCTGATGGGCGCACACCGGGTCTGGGAACGGTTCCCCGCGCCCGTCGCCTGACCGGCACATCAGGCCGTCCCGCGCGCCCGGCGTGCGGGGCGGCCTACCTGCCGGCCACCGGCGCGCACTGACGGGCTGGCGCTGCCCGGCACCGTCGAGCAGGAGCGCGTCATGTGGGAGCGGCTGAGCCGTTTCGCCAGCCGGGAGTATGCGCCCGAGCGGGCCCGGCTGCTGGACGAGTTCCGGGACACCGCGCCGCCCCCGCCACCGCCCTGATCAGGCCACGAAGATGCAGAACGGGTGGCCGGACGGGTCCCGGAAGACGTAGAGCGGCTCGTCGGGGTCGGCGGTCCGGTCCAGGGCCAGCCGGGCCCCGAGCGACTCGGCGCGCTGCCGCTGCCGGTGCAGCTCCTCGACCCCGGAGACGGTGAAGTCCAGGTGCAGCTGCATCGGCACGTCGTGCTCGGGCCAGGTCGTCGGTTCCAGCCGGTCGACCTGCTGGAACGCGAGCCGCCGCGCACCGCCGGCGTCGACGAGGACGAGCCAGTCCGTGCCGTCGTCAGGGCCGTCGTGCGGGGGTTCGTCGCCCGGCCGGTACCGAAGCCCCAGCAGCTGCCGGTAGAACTCGGCGAGTCCACGGGCATCGGTGGTGTCCAGGACGGTGTGCAGCAGCTGCGGATATTCGGTCACGTCTGCCTGCATACCCCGTCCCGGCCGCGGGCTATCGGGATGGTGCCGAGGTCCTCCTTTGGTCGGAGACGCGCCACCACCCATCGGCCGCAGGTGCGGCGCCGGGCAGGAGGTGCGGGCCCGCGGCGGTCGGCATCGTCGACGGCATGATGACTTTCCGTCCGGTGCTGCGCTGGCATCGACCGCTGCTGGTCCTCGCGGCCGTCATGGTGCTGCTCGTCCTGGTTTCTCTCGCCGGCCTGCTGGTGGACGACCGCCGCCTGCTCGGCGTGTCGGTGTGGCTCAAGCCGCTGAAGTTCGGCATCTCGTTCACCGTCTACGCGCTGACCCTCGCGTGGATGCTGTCGCTGGTGACGCGGGGCCGCCGGATCGCCGACGCGGCCGGCACCGCGGTCGCGGTGGCCGGTCTCGCCGAGGTCGGCATCATCGTGTTCCAGGCGGCCAGGGGCCATCTGAGTCACTACAACGTGGCGACCGACCTGGACGACACGCTGTGGATGTGGATGGGCATCACGATCGGCGTGCTGTGGGTCGCGACCCTGGTGCTGGCCGTGGTCCTGTTCTTCGCCCCGATCGGGGACCAGGCGAGCCGGTGGGCGGTCCGGCTCGGCGTCGTCGTCGCCCTCGGCGGCATGGCGGTCGGGCTGCTGATGCTCAGGCCGACCCCGGAGCAGGAGGCGGCCGACGTCGAGACGGTCGTCGGCGCCCACAGCGTCGGCGTGCCCGACGGGGGACCGGGCATGCCGCTCACCGGCTGGAGCCTGACCGGCGGCGACCTGCGGATCGCGCACTTCGTCGGCATGCACGGGCTGCAGGCACTGCCGCTGCTGGCGATGCTCATGGCCGCCCTCGCCGGCCGCGGGATCCGGCTCGACCCGGTCCGGCGGGCGCGCCTGGTGCTGGTGGGCGCGGCCGCGTACGTCGGGCTGGTCGCCGTGCTCACCTGGCAGGCGCTGCGCGGGCAGCCGCTGCTGCACCCGGATCCGGCGACCTGGGCCGCGCTCGGCCTGCTGGTCGTGGCCGCGTGCGTGGGCGCCGTGTCGGTGCTGCGCACGCCAGGGCACCGATGAGCCGCCGGGCGGGCAGGTCATATGGTGAGGCGGTGCTCACCCGGCTGTTCGACGAGCGGTACGCCGTCCAGCGCCTCGTGCTGCTCGCGCTCTGCGGTGTCGGGTACCTCGTGCTGCTGCGTGACCCGGCCGAGCCGCGCACCTGGATCTCATGGGCGACCGACGCGGCGGCCCTGCTGCTGACGGTCGGCTGTGTCCGGTGGCCGTTCGCCGGCGCCCTCGCGCTGGCGGCCGTCCTCGCAGTTGCGGACGCCGGCTCGCCGGTCGAGCCGGTCGTGCCCGCGGTCGGTGCCAGCTGGGCGGTGCTCGAGCTGGCGCTGCGGGTGCCGGGCCGCCGTCTCGGCACCGCCGTCGCCGCCCTGGGCCTGGTGCACGTGGCCGACGACTGGCGGCTGCTGCCCGGCGAGACGGTCGGCGTGCTCTACAACGTCGTCATGCTGGTCGGCGTGCCGGTCCTGTTCGGTGCGAACATGCGCTCGGCGCGCGAGCTCGCCCGGCAGGCCGAGGAGCGGGCGGCGGCGCAGGCGCAGCGCCGGCACGCGGACACCCGGGCCGCCCGCGCCGACGAGCGCACCGCGATCGCGCGGGAGCTGCACGACGTGCTCGCCCACCACGTCGCCTCGATCGTGCTGCGGGTCGGCGTCGCCCGGCACGTGATCGCCGGCGCCGACCCTCGCACCGGCGCGGTCCTCGACGACGTGCACGCCACCGGCAGCGCCGCCCTCGCGGACCTGCGCCGGCTGCTGATCCTGCTGCGCGACCCGCACGCGCCGGTCGGGGAGGCGGCCGTCATGTCGATCGAACCGGCCGCGTTGCCGGCCGGGATCGACGCGGCCGTGGACCGCGCCCGCCGCGGCGGCGTGACCGTGGAGACCGCCGTCGATCCTGCCGTGTCCACATTGGACGCGATCCGGTGCCTGGCGGTGCTGCGGCTCGTCCAGGAGGGGCTGACCAACGTGGCCCGCCACGCCGGTCCGGAGGCGCATGCCCGGGTGTGCCTGACGATGCGGGGACCGGTCCTGGAGTGCGAGATCACCGACGACGGTCGTGGCAGCGATGACGGCGGCGCATCTGGCACGGGTCACGGCATCATCGGCCTGCGCGAACGCGTCGACGTCATCGGCGGCACCTTCGAGGCCGCCCCGATCGCGGCGGGGGGCGGCGGCTGGCGGATACGGGCGGTGCTGCCGCCGCCGGCGACGTCCGCCGGCCGTGACCTGACCGGGTGGCCGTCGTGATCCGGGTGCTCCTCGTCGACGACCAGCAGCTCGTCCGGGCCGGGCTGCGGATGCTGTGCGAGTCCGATGTGGACATCGAGGTCGTCGCCGAGGCCGACAACGGCCGCGACGCCGTCCGCCTCGCCGGCGAGCTGCACCCCGACGTCGTGATGATGGACCTGCGGATGCCCGGCATGGACGGCACCACCGCGACCGCGCGGATCCGGGCCGCCCACCCCACCTGCCGGGTCGTCGTCGTCACCACGTTCGACGACGACGACCACCTGTATCCGGCCCTCGCCGCCGGCGCCTGCGGCTTCCTCGTCAAGGACGCCGCACCGGCGGAGCTGCTGGCCGGCATCCACCGCGCCGCCGAGGGCGACAGCCCGTTCAGCCCCGGGGTGCTCCGCCGGCTGGTCGACCGGGCGGTCCGGTCCCGCGAAGCGGAGCCGGCCGCGGTGCTGCCGAGGATCACCCCGCGGGAACATGACGTGCTCCAGCTCGTCGCGGCCGGCCTGACCAACCAGGAGATCGCCGACCAGCTCCACCTGGGCATCACCACGGTCAAGACCCACGTCACCAGCCTGATGACGAAGACCGGCAGCCCCAACCGGGTCCGCCTCGCCATGCTCGCGGTCCGGGCGTCACGACCACCGTCGCCTGACACCACCGCATGAAACGCCGCGTGCGGTCACCGGACGGCGCTGCGGCCCGCCGGCGTCATCGTCGCGACTTCTGGTAGCCGGGGTGCGGGTTCGGTGGCGCCGGGCCGGTACGGCAGGATCTGCCCAATGGGGTCGAAGCGAGTGGCCGAGCGAGCCGGGGACCTGCTGACGGGCTGGGTGGACCGGCTGCCGCCGCGGCTGCGCCGGCTCCTGCCGCGTGAACTCGTCGGGTTCGCGATGCTGGGCGCGTTCACCCTGTCCGTGGACCTGGCGCTGCTGGTCCTGCTGCGGCACACGACCGCGCTGCCGTTGCCGGTCGCGGTCTCGATCGCGTATCTCAGCGCGTTCGGGCTCAACTTCGTCCTGAACCGCACCATCAACTTCCGTTCGCACGCGCCGGTCGGCCCGCAGGTGCTGCGGTATGCGCTGGTCGCGGTCGGCGACTACCTGCTGACCGTCGGCGTGTCCTCCGGACTGGCGGCGGTGGGCCTGGACTTCCGCGTCGCCCGGCTCGCCGCCTCGTTCACGGTGGCCGTCTTCACCTACACCACCTCACGCTGGTGGGTGTTCCGCGACCGGCCGGCCGCTGCCGTGCCGGCGCCGCAGGACGTGGCCGCCGACCGCAGCAGCAGCACCGTGTGAGGTAAACGCCGGTCCGGCGCTGCCGTGACCGGCTCAGGCGTCCGGGTGCGGCTGGATCTCCTGGGTCACCGCGATGACCCTGGTCAGCGCGGCGTGCAGTTGGAGCAGCTCGTCGATCGGCATGCCGAGCCTGGCGACGACGGCGGCCGGGATCTTCTCCGCCTCGGCCCGCAGCGCCTGGCCGGTCCCGGTCAGGGTGACGGCGAGGGTCCGCTCGTCCTGTGCCGACCGCCGGCGGCTGACGAGCCCGGCCGTCTCCAGGCGCTTCAGCAGCGGCGACAGGGTGCCCGGGTCCAGCTGCAGCAGCCGGCTGAGGTCCTTGACCGACAGCGGTGCGTATTGCCACAGCGCCAGCATCACCAGGTATTGCGGGTGGGTCAGGCCCATCGGCTCCAGCAGGGGCCGGTAGAGCGCGATGACGTTGCGCGAGGCCACCGCCAGGGCGAAACACACCTGCTGGTCCAGCGCCAGGGGATCGCGGGCGTCCAACGGTGCGGGGTGGGTCACGTTGCTCGGGGCTCCTCTGCGGGTCGGCGTCGTGCAATACTCATGGTACACCAATCGTTGGTACACCAAGTATTTCGCACAGCTGGGAGGTGGGCAGATGTTCAAGCGTTCCCGTGACGGGCGGCCCAAGGTGAAGAAGGACCGGATGGGCAACTTCTTCTTCCAGATCTTCGGGCCGGCCACCGTGGAGGGCGCCATCCAGGGCTGGAGCCCGGAGGCGCGCAACCAGTACAAGCAGATGCGCGAGCGGCAGAAGGCAGCGCGCTCAGACTGAGCGCAGGCGGCGCAGCGACGGCGCCACCAGGACCGTGGCCACACCCGCCACGGCGATGGCCAGGGCCGGCGTGCTCAGCTCGGCGACCGCGCCGAGCACCACCGGTCCGATGCCCTGCAGCGCCATCATGCCAGTGGAGAACAGGGCGAAGAGCTGCCCGCGGCGGTCCTGCGGGGCGGCCGCGAGGAAGGCGCGCTGCAGGCCCAGCCCGAAGGCGAAGCCGGTGCCCGCCACCACCAGCAGGCCCACGAGGACCGGCAGCGACGGCGTGGCCAGCAGCGCGATCAGTGGCGTGCCGAGCACGACGACGAACGCCGGTGCGGCCCGCTCCCGCAGCGTCGGCCGCAGGAAACGGCCGGCGACGAAGTTGCCCAGCAGCATGCCGACGGCGGGCGCGCCCATCAGCACGGCCCCGGTCCCGGCGGGGAAGCCGCGGCCGGCGCCGTAGGCGACGAGCAGAGCCTCCGCGCCGGCGACGAACGCCGACGGCAGCCACTGCGCCAGCAGCAGCCGCCGGATGGTGCGGTCGGACAGCAGCGCGACCGCGCCGGTCCAGCTGTCGCGGACCGCCCCCGCGCGTTCCTGCGCGGGCGCGGCGGGCCGGGCGGTGGCCGGCAGGCCGAACCGGACGACGGCGGCGGCGAGCACGTGGCAGCCGGCGGCGAAGAGCAGCGCCGGGCGCGGTCCGACGGCGGCCACCGCGACGCCACCGCCGGCGAGCCCGAGCAGCTGCGCCGCGGACGAGGACATGTTCGACACGGACCGGCCGAGGACGTAGGCGTCGCCGGCCAGCCGTTCGGCGATGACCCGGGCCGCCGCGCCGGCGAACACCGGGGTACCACAGGCGATCACCGCGACCAGCGTGAGGCTGACCGCCACCGGGAGGTCGAGCAGGCCGAGCGCGGCGGCCAGCAGCGCCTCCACGGCATAGCCGGCCACGATGAGCGGCCGGGGGCGCAGCCGGTCGGTCAGCGAGCCCAGCAGTAGCCCGCCGACGACCTGCGGCAGGAACCCGGCACCAAACGCGAGGGCGCTCAGCAGCGGCGAGCCGGTGCCCGCGTACACGAGCACCGACAGCGCGAAGATCTGCAGGGACATGGCGCCGATGGCCAGGGTCCGGGCCACGAACAGCGCGCGGAACGACCGCTCCGCGAACACTTCGCGGTAGGTGGCCGGGCGGTCGGCGACAGTCATGCCACGAGCCTGCGGGCGCGCTCGTCAGCGCACGAATGATACGCCCTGTGGCGTAAGGTAGGGGCCATGCTGCGGTTCGTCGTGGGGGCCGAGGACCTGCTGCGGACCCGGTTCGCACTCTCGCCGGTCTTCGAGCTGCACCACCTGATCCGCGCCCTCGCCAGCCCGCACCGCCAGGGCGTCCCCGAGGCGTGGCTGGCCCGGCTCCGGCCGCGGTTCGCGCCGCTGCGCGCCGACCCGGCCGTGGACGCCGTCCTCGCGCTGCACATGCCGGGGTCCGGCGCGACGTTCTTCTCCCCGCCGCCGCAGGCGCTCGGGCAGACGATCGAGGACGACCTCGCCGCCCTGCGCGCCGCACCACCGGCCGCGGTCCGTGCCGAGATCGACTTCTATCTGCGCCGCCGCGACATCACCGGCGCCGCGCGGACGGTGCTGACCGGGCCCGACGTCGTCGACCGGCTGGCCGACCTGCTCGCCGCCGCGTGGGCGGCGCTGCTCGCCGACGACTGGCCGCGGCTGCGCCTGCTGTGCGAGCGCGACGTGGTGCACCGCGTCGGCGAGCTCGGCCGGGCCGGCTGGGCCGCCGCCCTCGCCGGGCTGCACCCGAAGGTCCGGTGGCGCGACGGCGGCATCGACCTGCTCGTCCGCGCCCGCCGGGAGACCGGGCTCGACGGCGCCGGGCTGCTGCTCGTCCCGTCGGTGTTCGTCTGGCCGGAGATCGCGGTGTTCGCCGACGAGCCGTGGCCCAAGGCCATCGTGTACCCGGCCCGCGGCGTCGGCACCCTGCTGGAGCACGGCCCGCCCGAGGCGCCGCCGCAGCTGGCGGCGCTGCTCGGCCGGTCCCGGGCGCTGCTGCTGGTCACGCTCGCCGACCCGGCCAGCACCAGCCAGCTGGCCCGCGCCCTCGGCATGGCCACCGGCGCGGTCGGCGACCACCTCGCCGTCCTGCACCGGGCCCGGCTCGTCGAACGCGCCAGGTCCGGCCGGTCAGTGCTGTACCGCCGCACCCCGCTCGGCGACGCCCTGGCCGGCTGAACCCTGGCTGACCCTGGCTGACCCGGCCCGGCGCGGTGTTGTCGTGCAGCTGTCATATTTCCGAGGGATCCTTGCCATGCCACCGCGTGACGATGGTGGCAGTGACGATCGCCGATTCGACGCGACGGGGGGCTCCGGGATGACCGCGATGCACCGCTCGGATGGGACCGACTTCAACCTGCGATGTGACGGCTGTGGACTGATCGTGCGCGGTCTCGGCGCCGTCCTGCACCGATGGGATCTTGCGTGGAGCCTGCTGCGCCGGTACGGCTGGGTCGGCGAACGCTCGGCGGGTGGCCCGCACGGCTGCCCGCGGTGCGCCCGGCACGGCGCGCCGGTCACGTGAAACCCACGTAGGCAGCACCTACCGCCGCAGATCGCACCGGTGCGTCCATGCCGGTTGGCAACTCGATGCGCATATCGGCCAACCTCAAACGTTCGGGTGAGATCCGGTATACAACCGGCACGATAATCTCGGGCCGTGACGCGGGAAACGCTTCGATCAGCGGCGGGCCCCGCGGTCGATGGCGCCGCCATGCGGTATGTGTGGGCGGCCGCAGGGGTCGCCGCCCTCGGCACCGTCTGGTGCGTGGGGTATCTCGCCGCAGGTGTCGGCACCGAGGCATTCGCGTACACGTTCGTCCCGGTCGGCGGGGTGCTCGCCGTCGCGTCCGTCCAGCAGATGCTCCGCGGCAGCGACCTCGACCCGGTCGCCCGGCGGTTCTGGCGGGCCATGCTCGTCGCGATGGCCATGGTCACGGTCGGCTACGGCTGGCTGGCGGTCGACATGCTCACCCACGCCGCCGAGGCGCACACGCGCACCATGCCGCTGCCCGCCGCGGCCTGCGTCGCGATCGGCTTCGGGATCGCCATCTGGGCGGTGGCCCGGGTGCCGGTGGTCGCGACCGGCGGCGTCGAATGGTGGCGCATGCTGCTGGACCGCACGATCGCGTTTCTCGGCTGTGCGGCGGTGTTGTGGTACGCCGGGCTGGCCCCGATGCTGTCCGCCCGGGAGCCGTGGAGCCGGCAGGCCATGGTGCTGGTCGGGCTGGCGTTCCTGGTCGCGGTCGGCGCCGCGACCAAGGTGTCATACGTCGCGGGCGGCCCGGTCGACCGCGTCGCGATCCGGCTCATCGCGGCCAGCGGCGGCGTCACCGCCGGGTTCGTCGCGGTGCTCGCGGTGCGGTTCGGCTACGCGGCCGCGGTTCCCGCCCAGGCGATCGTGATGCCGCTGACCCCGGTGCTGGCCACGCTGGGCGTTGCGGCGCAGTGGCGCGCCAATCTCAGGCCCCGCCCGGCCGCGACCCGCGTCGGCGTGCTGCTGCCCTACCTGGCCGTGGCGGCCGTCGACGTGCCGCTGATCACGGTCGCGTTCGGCGCACCGCTGCACTGGCCCGTGCGCGTCGTCCTGATCGCGGCCGTCCTGGTGACCGCGCTGGTCACGGTCCGGCAGTACATCGCGTTCCGGGAGAACACCCGGCTGCTGCACAACACCCGGGTCCAGGAGGAGCGGCTGCAGTACGAGGTCAGCCACGACGGTCTCACCGGACTGGCCAACCGGGCGCTGTTCCGCGGCCGCCTCACCACCGCCCTGGCCAGGACGGGACACGCGTCGGTGCTGCTGGTCGACCTCGACGACTTCAAGACCGTCAACGACCTGCTCGGCCACGGCGTCGGCGACCGGCTCCTGGTCGCGGTCGCGCAGCTGCTGCGCGCCGAGGTCGGCGACGACGGCCTGCCGGTGCGGGTCGGCGGCGACGAGTTCGCGGTGCTGCTCACCGGGTCCGCCGACGCCGAGGAGCTGGCCGGGCGGCTGCTGGCCGCGCTCAACCAGCCGATCAGCGAGCACCGGCTCCTCGTGCAGGCCAGCATCGGCATCGCCGCCGCCGGGCCGGGCGCGACCGTCGACTCGGTGCTGCGCGACGCCGACGTCGCGATGTACACCGCCAAACAGGGCGGCAAGGCGAGCTTCGTGCGATACGTGGACGGCATGGGCGAGCCGGTGCTGGCGCACATGCAGCTCGGCGGGGAGTTGCGACGGGCGCTGGACCAGGACGAGCTGCGCGTGGTGTACCAGCCGATCCTGCGCCTCGCGGACCTGCGGGTGGTCGGCGTCGAGGCGCTGGTGCGCTGGCATCACCCGGTCCGCGGCGTGGTCGGCCCGGCCGAGTTCATCCCGGCCGCCGAACGGACCGGCCTGATCGTGCCGCTGGGCCGGTTCGTGCTGCGCGAGACGTGCCGCCAGGCGGCCGCGTGGCTGTCGGAGTTCGGGCCGGACGCGCTGCACGAGGCGGCCCTCAACGTGTCCGGGCGGCAGCTGCACGACCCCGACTTCGTGTCCGACGTGACCGCCGCGCTCGCCGGCAGCGGCCTGCCCTGCGAGCGGCTGGTGCTCGAGGTGACGGAGTCCGCGGTGCTGCGCGGCCAGCAGGTCTCCCGCACGCTCTACGAGCTCGACCGCATGGGCATCCGCCTGGCGCTGGACGACTTCGGCACCGGCGAGTCGTCGCTGAGCCTGCTGCGCGCGTTCCCCGCCGCCATCGTCAAGCTCGACAAGTCCTTCGTGGACGGCATCGAGATCGACGACGGTCAGCCCGCCGCTGCCGACGCCCGGCAGGCGGTGGCGCGTGCGGTGATCCAGCTCGCCCATGCCCTCGGCCTGGACACCGTCGCCGAGGGCGTCGAGAGCGCCGAGCAGGCGGCCGTGCTCCGCGAGCTCGGCTACACCCTCGGCCAGGGCTACCACCTCGCCCGGCCGATGACCGCCGACGGCGTGTCCCGCCTGCTGGCCCGCCAGCAGGCCCTGGCAGCCGCAGACCACTGACCACACACCCCGGGTGATCAGGTGCTGGCGTCTGTGCGGAGTCGCCCGGAGAACGTCGTGTCGTGTGTAGATTGGCATGACGCCGCCGAAGGCCCGGCGCGACCCGGAAGGCCTGGCTGCGGCGAGCGGCAGCGACCAGGACGGAGGTGGCGGTGGCGGATCCGTATCGGGCCCTGCGGCGGCTCCTTGCCGCCGGGCACCATGCCCGCCCGGAGGACCTGCCGACGCTGGCGATGCGGATCGCAGCTGACCTGGCCGCCGAAGCGGTCGTGCTGTACCTGATCGACTACGGCCAGCACCACCTGATCCCGATGTTCGGAGCGGGCACGCCGGCACGCGACCCGGTCGCCGTGGACGGCACCATGCCCGGGCGGGTGTTCGCCGTCGGGCGTGCGCATTACGGCGACCCGACCCGTGTGTGGCTCCCGCTCATCGACGGCACGGAGCGTCTCGGCGTGCTCGAGCTCGTGCCGAGGACGTCGTCGCGGCGGCGCCGCCGAACCGACGACACGACGCTTGCGTCGGTGTTCGCCGAGCTCATCGTGGCCCGCCGGCTCTACGGCGACGCGATCGAACACACCAGGCGACGGGAGCCGATGCAGGTCGCGGCCGAGATCGTGTGGAGCCTGCTGCCGCCGTTGACGTTCGCCACCGACATGGTCACCGTCACCGGCATCCTCGAGCCGTGCTACGACATGGGCGGCGACACGTTCGACTACGCCGTGCACGGCAACATCCTGCACCTTGCGATGTTCGATGCCATGGGTCACGGCATGGCCGCCAGCACGCTGACCGCGGTGGCGCTGTCGGCATACCGCAACGCCCGCCGCTGCGGCCTCGATCTGCTCGACACCTGCAAGTCGGTCGACAAGTGGATCGCCTCGCAGTTTCCGGCCCGGTTCGCCACCGCAACCTTCGCCGAACTGGACACCAGCACGGGCGTGCTGCGACTGATCAGCGCCGGGCACCCGGCGGCGCTGCTGCTGCGCGACGGCCGGCACGTCAAGACGCTGCCCGGCCCGACGTATCTGCCGCTCGGCCTCGGCCTGGAGACCGCGGCGCCCGTCGTGGTGGAGGAGGCGCTGGAGCCAGGCGACCAGGTCCTGCTGTACACCGACGGGGTCATCGAGGCCCGCACCGACACCGGTGAGTTCTTCGGTGTCGAGCGGCTCGTGGAGTTCATCGGCCGGGCCCTCGCCGACAAGGTTTCCGCACCGGAGACGATGCGGCGGCTCATCCACGCGATCCTGGCCCACCAGCACGAGCAACTGCAGGACGATGCGACCGCGCTGCTCGTCCGCTGGCACCCGGACACCGGCGCCACCGCCCAACCGCATCGGGCCGCCGCAGCGGTGCGGCGCTTGTCCCCGCTGCGGAATCTCCTGCGCCGGCGCAAGCCCGCGGCCGTCCGCCGCCGAGGAACACCGTGACGTCCAACGCAGGCCCAGCGGGTGGTCAGGTGGCCGGTGCCTCCGAGGAGCGCCGCGGCAGCGTGGCGATGTGGCCGTAGAAGTTGCGGATCTGCATGACGACACGGTCGTAGTCGTCGAGGTTGATCGGCTTCGTCACGTAGGCGTTGGCGTGCGCGCTGTAGGTCTCGTAGACGTCGCTCTCCGCCGCTGACGTGGTGAACACGATCGTCGGGATCGACTTGAGGTCCTCGTCGGCCTTGATCTCGGTGAGGGCCTGGCGGCCGTCGACCCGCGGCATGTTCAGGTCCAGCATGATCAGATCGGGGCGGGGTGCGGCGGCGAATCGGCCCTCCCGGCGCAGGAACGCCAGCGCCTCGCCGCCGTCGGCGACGTGGTGCAGTTGGCTGCCGATGCTGTGCTCGGCGAATGCGCTCTCGACCAGTGCGACGTCGCCGAGGTCGTCCTCGACGATCAGCACCTGCAGCGGCGGCGGATCAGGGTTCACGGCGTTGAGGGTACCGCCCACCGGCCCGGCGGCCCGGACGCCGGCAACGGGGCGGCCGGTCGTAGCTGCACCGCGGCCGATCGGCCGACCGAACAGGTCCATGACGCGGGGTGGCCGTCCGGTCATGCAGCGTTACACTGCGGGCGTGCGGGTGCTCGCGGAGCCGGTCGCCGCCGCAGCCTACTTCACCGCCGTGCTCGGCGCGGCGGCACGGAAATTCGTCTGTTTCGCTGTCCGCACCGCCGTTCGGCTCGGCAGCGGGAACGGTTTGACCGTTGCGGCCAGTCATCGCCCTTTCATAAATTCAACGACGACGATGTCAAAGGTACGGAGGCGGCGTGCGCGATCTTTTCCGGCGTTTCCCGGCACCCGGTCGGCGGCTGGTGTCCTCGCCGATCCTCCCGCCCGAGGCCAAGGCGGACTACCCGGCGCTCGCGGCGGACTTCGAGGCGCTGCGGCAGGTCGAGGAGCGGTTCCAGCGATACGATCTCGAGGCGCTGCGCGGCCAGCACAGCTACCGGCTGCAGGGCGTCGTCATGCTGGTGGGCACGGCGTTGCTGACCGGCCTGGGCGGGCTGCAGGCGGTGCTGTCGGACCAGCGGTGGCCGTCCGCGGTGCTGGCGGTGCTGGCCGTCGCCCTCGCGGGTGTGTCCCAGTTCGTCGCGGAGGACCACGCGCTCGCCGACTACCGGCTGGCGCGGGTCCAGGCCGAACGGCTGCGGGCGCTGTACTTCATCTATCTCGCCCGGGTCGAGCCCTACGACGGCGAGGATCGCGTGCGCCTGGTCAGGCGGGCGGTCGACCTGATCGACGACGGCGAGGAGCTGGCATGACCGACCGTGACACGCAGTTCCGGGAGTTGTACGAAACCCACCGCATCCAGGAGCAGCAGCGCTTCCTCGAAATGCGCCGGGACGAGTTCCGCAACGCCTACAAGCAAGGTGTCCGGCTGCGCAACGGGCTCCTGGTGCTGTCCGCCGTGGTCGGCGCCGGTGCGCAGGTGTTCACCGGGCCCAACTCGGCCACGGCACGCGGAGTGGCCGGCCTGATCGCCGCGCTCATCGCGGCCATCGCGGGCGCGGTCGCCGGTTACAGTGCGCTCATGGGCTTCTCCAGCCTGCGACGTTCCTACGCGGACGCGCGGAAGGGAGTAAGCTCCGCCGGACACCTCTGGCGCGAGGCACCGGACGACCCGGAAGCACTGCTGCGCGTCGAAGAGGTGCTGCGGACCGAGAACGGACATTGGGGGCAACTGGTGCTCAGAAACGCTGAAGGCACGGCCCCGCCCGGCATCCAACGGTGACGCTCACGGTCCTGGCCAGCGGCCATCTCATCGACACGCCCGACCGTCCGGTCCCGCGGTTCCCGCAGCGTGCCGCCGGCGACGTCGCCCGGCTGGTCGGCCAGGCCCTCGACGACTGGCACGTCGGGCCGGGATCGGTGCTCGTCTGCGGCGGCGCGCGCGGCGCCGACCTCATCGCCGCCGAGGCCGCGCTCGCCCGCGGCGCGGCGGTGACGCTGTGCCTGGCGATGCCGGTGGCGGAGTTCGAGGCGTCGTCGGTCGCGCTGCCCGACACCGACTGGAGCGACCGGTTCCACCGGGTCATGCAGCACAGCGACGTGCGGGTGCTGGCCGACGCCGGCGTCGGCGACGACCGGTTCAGCCAGGTCAACCAGTGGATGGCCGACCTGGTCAAGAGCCTCGACGACCGCCCGTGCGTCCTGCTGGTCTGGGACGGCGGCACCGGCGACGGCCCCGGCGGCACGGCCGACATGGTGACCCGGCTCGGCTACGACGTGACCGACCCCCACGTGCGGATCATCGACCCCACCACGCTGTGACCTCCCGGCGGTGACGACACCGGGGCCGATGGGCGACCGGCACCGGCCGCGGGAGGTCCCGGAGGTTCCGGAACGCCGCGGGCTCCGGTCACGCTGAGGCGATTTGCCTGTGGCATTTCATCGATGGTTCGATGAAGATGGATGGCGTTGCCATTCGGGTGCCACACCGGCGGGGGTTTCTGTGACAGCTGTCAGCGAGGATCAGACCGAGGCGTTGCCGCCGCTGCCGCTGCCGGGGGAGCGCAACTGCCCGTTCGGGCCGCCGCCGGAGTACGAGGGCCTGCGCGCCGACAACCCGGTGATCCGGGTGGCGTGCCCGACCGGCGTGGACGCCTGGCTCGTCAGCCGCTACGCCGACGTCCGGCAGATCCTCGGGGACCCGCAGCTGTTCAGCAACCGGCCCGGCGTCGCCGCGCACATCCTGCTCGGGTATGGCGGGGACACCCCGATCACCGAGGGCGAGTTCCCCCGCATGGACGGCGCCGAGCATCTGCGGTTCCGCCGGCACATGGCGCCCGAGGTCTCGAACATGAAGCGGATCAACCAGCTCCGCCCACTGGTGCAGAAGATCGTGGACCAGCGGCTCGACGCGCTGGCCGCAGCCGGTGCGCCGGTGGACCTGTACGCCGAGTTCGCCAGGCCCGTCACCACCGCCGTGATCGCCGCGCTCCTCGACGTGCCGGAGGCCGACCGGGGCCTGTTCCAGCGGGCCGCCGAGGCGCTGTCCGCCGGCGGGTCCAGCGCCACCGATGTCGCGTCGGCGCTGCAGCCGCTGTTCGAATACCTGTACATGATGGTCGTGACCCGCCGGGCCGAACCGGGCGAGGACGTCATCAGCCGGATGATCGTGCGCAGCGACCAGACCGACCGGCCGTTCACCGACATCGAGCTCGTCTCCATGGCCGCGGCGCTGCTGATCGCCGGCTACGACACCACCGCCAGCCTCATCAGCCACAGCATCGTCGCGCTGCTGGAGCACCCGCAGGAGCTGGAGCGGCTGCGCGCCGACCCGTCCCTGGCGACGGCCGCCGCGGAGGAGATGGTCCGCTACCTCGGCGTCGGCGGCGGCCTGTTGCGGGAGGTCACCCAGGACACCGAGATCGCCGGGCAGCAGCTGAAGGCGGGCGACTACGTGGTCGTGGCGATCCAGTCCGCCAACCGCGACAGCGCCCTGTATGCCGACGGCGACCGGCTCGACGTCGGCCGGACCAGCGGCGCGCACCTCGGCTTCGGCCACGGCCCGCACCAGTGCGTCGGGCAGCAGCTGGCCCGCCTCGAGCTCACCGCGGTCCTCGGCACCGTGCCCCGGCGGATCCCGTCGCTGCGGCTCGCGGTGCCGTTCGACGAGATCCGGTTCAAGGTGGACAGCTCGGTGCTCGGCCCGGTCGCGGTGCCGGCCGCCTGGGACGAGATCGTGCCGGCGCTGGAAGCGGGCGCGTGATGCGGGTTGAGGTGCACGCGGACTGGTGCATCGGGTCCGGGGTCTGCGCGCTCGTCGCCCCGGACGTGTTCGACCAGCGCGACGACGACGGCGTGGTGGTGCTGCTCAACGCGCGCCCCGACGCGCGGCACCAGGAGGCGGTGCACGACGCCGCGACCCGGTGCCCGGCGGCCGTCATCGAGGTCCACGACGGCGGCTAGCCAGGGTCCGACGGCGGTTAGCCGGGGTCCTCGACGGCCTCCACGGAGATCAGGACGACGCCGAGATCCCGGATCTTCATGAGCAGCCCGTGCAGCTCCGCCTGGTCCGCGACGGCGCCGCTGATGCTGGTCGTGCCGTCCCGCTCGTGGGTCAGGGTGCGGTCCCCGAACCAGGCCGCCCAGTGCTCGTCGAGGTGCCCGCCGACCCGGATGCGGTATCCGGCGGGCACGCTCATGCCGTCGCCCGCGCGGGGCTGTGGCGGGTCCGGGCGGGGCGGCGGCGGATGACGTATTCGGCGACCGCGAGGTTGATGGCCCAGCCCGCGCCGAGCATGAGGTCGGTCTTCGGTGTGCCGGCGCCGAACAGTGACTCCCCGATGCCCTGGGTGAAGGCCTGGGTGCCGGCGCCGAGCGCGAGGGCGTAGGCACGGGTCATCCAGGCCCGGTGGCCGGTGATGTCGCGGCGGCGGATCGCGGCGAACCCGAGGACGATGGCGGCGGCCATGCCCGAGCCGAAGGCGAGCCGGAACACGTAGAGCAGGACGCCGGTGTGCTCCTGGTAGCCGTAGAACTGCGTCATCCACAGCGCGGAGCCCGCCACCGCCAGGCCCAGCGCGACCAGGACCCGCCCGGCCGCCCGGTGCCAGGCCGGCCGGCGCCGTCGCAGCGCGGAGGAGAACTGGAACGCGCCGAGGATGGCGTACAGGATCGCGCTGACGATGTGCACGACCACGGGCGCCGGCGATGCGGCGATGCGGGGGTTCGCCGGGAGCGTGTGCGGCCCCCCGGCCAGTTCGACCAGCCGGGAGGTCCCGGCGATGACCGGGATCAGGGCGAGGGCGATCAGCGCGACCGGCACCCACCCGCCCGCCCGGGTCCTCATGCCGCGGCCACCGGGTCGAGCCGCGGGTCGGTGACGCCCGGCAGGGCGGTCCGCTGCGCCCGCCACAGCGAGTGGCCGAGGCCGATGAGGGCGACGCCGGTGGGCACGGCGAACAGCCGCTGGTTGACCTGCGGCAGCAGCGGGATCAGCACGGTGGCGAGGGTGCCGCCGGCGAGGACCGCCGCGGCCCACCGGGCCAGGACGCCGGCGCGGAACAGCGCGATGCCGAAGACGAGGCCGCCGCCCAGGTACGTGACCGCGGAGGCCAGGTTGACGGCCTGCATCAGGCCGACGTCGCCGGTCGCGTGGCCGCCGGTGGCAACGGCGAGGACGTCGCTCACGTAGCCCGGCGAGGTGTGCGCGATGGACGGCAGGACGACCAGGCCGACGACCTCGACGCCCAGCATGACGAGGTAGCCGGCGCCGAACAGGAGGTACCCGAGCAGGCCGAGCACCCCGGCCTGGCGCACCTGGGACAGGTACATGCCGGTGATGCCGGCGAGCGACAGCACGGCCATGACGACCTTCATGCTCTGACGGACCTTCCACTCGGTCGTCGTGATGAAGTCGACGTCGAGGTGGGGGTGCTTGATCTGCACGGTGATGAACAGCAGGCCGGCGACGACTGCGGCGACGCCGGCGGCGCGGGTGAGCCCGGAGGTGGTGACGGTCATGCGGCTGACGGTAGGTGCCGGCCCGATCGGCGGGCATCACCACATGATGTGACAGGGCTGGTTACGGGGCTGGTTACAGCAGGCCGCGTTCGCGGGCGCGGCGGACCGCCGCCCGGCGGCTGGTGACGTCGAGCTTCGTGAAGATGTGCTTCGTGTGGGCGCGCAGCGTGTTGAGCGACACGAACAGCTCGCGGGCGATCTGCGGCCCGCTGAGCTCGCTGTCGAGCAGGCGCAGCACCTGCAGCTCCCGCCCGCTCAACGGGCCGTCCGCGGGCGCCACGAGGTTCAGCAGGCGGCGGCCGGGATCGCCGGCGGCGCGCAGCAGCTCCGCCATGGGCGCGCCGCAGTCCAGGAAGAGCCGCGCGTAGCCGTCCGGCTCGGGCGCCTCGGCGAACGCCCGGCCGAGCGCCTCGAGGGCGTGCGGCCGGTCGCCCCGCGCGTCATGGGCGAGCGCCTGCAGGACGCGTGCCTCGACGAGGCTGCCGGCGCGCCCGGACGACTCGGCGGCGGCGGCGACCCGCTCCAGCAGGCCCAGCGCCTGGTCGATCACGCCGGCACCGTCGCCCGCCCGGTGCTGCGCGACGATCAACCGCACCAGGGTGAGATGGTCGAACTCGCGCAGGTAGGTGACCTCGTCCGCGGCGGACAGGCCGCGGTCCCGGGCCCAGCCGGCGGCCTGCGCCAGGTCGCCTCGCGCGATCCACATCCGGGCCCGCACCGCCGGGATCGGCCGCACGTCCGGGAAGAAGCCCCGCATGTACAGCTGCTCGGCCCGGTCCAGGAGGGCGCCGGCCTGCTCCGGGTCACCTTCGGCGTCGGCGACGCGTGCCATCGCCACGAACCACCGGTGCCGGCCCTCGGTGGTCGACGCGTGCTCACCGAACGCCGCGGCGGTCTCGAGGTGCCGCCTGGCGCCCTGCAGGTCCCCGGCCTCGTGGTCGAGCTCGCTCAGCGCCACGTGCAGGTCCGCGGTCGCCCGCGGCACCGGTTGGCCCTGCTCCTGCGCCAGCCGCAGCATGTGTTCGCAGAGCCGGCGGGCGGTGCCGGGCCGGCCCGCGGCGAGGTGCATGTCGGCGAGCAGCACCGTGCCGCTGCGCTCGTCGGTCAGGTTGCCGGCCGCGTGCAGGCTCGTCACCGCCTGCGTGAACGTCTGCAGGGCCACCGGCACGTCCCCGGCCGCCCACGCGGCGAGCCCGAGGAGCCCGGCCGCGGCGCCGCGGGCGAGGTGGTCCTCGGGCCCGGCCAGGTCGAGTGCCCGCCGGGCGTGTCGCGCCGTGCCGGGGACGTCGCCGTGCGCCTGGGCGAGCGCCGCCCGGTACACCGCGATGGTCGCCGGCAGCGTGTGCAGCTCCGCGCTGTCGGACCACGGGGGAGCCGCCCCGTCCGGCACGGCGGCGAGGGCCCGCTCGGCGTCGGCGAGCCTGGGCTCGACCGCGGCGAGGTCACCGAAGGTCAGGCGCATGTGTCCATAGGAGACACTCAGCACCGGGCTGCGCCGCACGACGGCGTCGGGCAACGCCTGAAGCCAGCCGAACAGCACCGCGTCCTGCCGGTGCCGGCGCAGCGCGGGCACCGCCAGCTCCATGAGGTGCGCCGCCCGGTCGTGGTCCACGGCGGCGAGTGCGTGCCTGACCGCGTCCTCGGCCAGGTCGTGCCGCTCATACCAGCCGCTGGCCCGCTGGTGCAGCACCGGCACCTGCCCGGGTCGCTCGCTGAGCAGCCGCGCCCGCAGCACGTCGGCGAACAGGTGGTGGTAGCGGTACCACTCGCGCCGGTCGTCCAGAGGGACGAGGAAGAGGTTGGCGCGCTCCAGGGTCACCAGCATGCCGCCGGCGTCTTCGTGGCCGGTGACGGCACCGCAGAGCGGGCCGCTGAGCCGGTCCAGCACGGAGGAGTCCAGCAGGAAGTCGCGGACCGGACCGGGCTGCTTCCGCAGGACCTCCTCGACGAGGTAGTCGACGATGTACCGGTCGTTCCCGGCGAACCGGGCGATGAAGCCCCGCACGTCGTCGCGGCCCCGGATGGACAGCGCGGCGAGCTGCAGCGCGGCGATCCATCCCTCCGTGCGCTGCTCCAGCACCGCGACGTCCGGCGCGGCGAGGTCCAGCCCCGCCACCTCGTTGAGGTACGCGGCGACCTCGCCGGACGTGAAGCGGAGGTCGGCGGCCCGGATCTCGACCAGTTCGCCGCGGACCCGCCAGCGCGACAGCGGCAGGTCAGGGTCGGCGCGGGTGCTGAGCACCACGTGGACGTGCGGCGGCAGGTGCTCCAGCAGGAACGCCATCCCGTCGCGGACCTCGCGGTGCTCGACCAGGTGGTAGTCGTCCAGCACCAGCCACACCGGGTGCGGCACCGCCGCGAGATCGTTCACCAGCGCGGTCAGCACCACCTCGATGGGCACCGGGGTCGCGTCGAGGAGCTCCAGGACACCCGGACCGAACCCGGGCACCGCGGTCCGGAGCGCAGTCACCACGTACGTCCAGAAGGACCCGGGCTCGTTGTCCGCCGCGTCCAGCGAGAGCCACGCCACGCAACGGTCCTCGCCCAGGAACTCGGCGAGCAGCGTCGTCTTGCCGAACCCGGCCGGCGCGGACACCAGCGTCAGCCTCGACTCCGCCCCGCGCCGCAGCCGATCGCCCAGCCGCGGGCGGGTCACCAGCGCACGTCGTAGCTTCGGGACATACAGCTTGGTCGCAAGCAACGGACGCGCCATGGGACTCCATTTCCAGGACGCACACCCGTCGCCGGGGCCGTGCGCCGCACCTCACGGTAGTCCACCGCGCCCGCGGGTAGATTGAGCGGATGCGGCTCACCAAGTACGGCCATGCCTGCGTGCGCCTCGACGACGGCGACCGGGCCCTGGTGATCGACCCGGGCGTCTACTCCGAGCCGGCGGCGCTGTCCGGCGCCACCGCCGTGCTCGTCACCCACGAGCACGCGGACCACGTCGACGTCGCCGCGCTCGCCGCGGCCAGGGCCGCCGACCCGGCGCTGACCGTCTACACCCACGCCGCCCTCGCGGGGGAGCTCGGCGCGGTCGCCGTCGAGGTGGGCGACACGTTCACCGCGGCCGGGTTCACCGTCCGCGTCGTCGGCGGCGTCCACGCCGAGATCATCGACGGCCTGCCCGGCTGCCCCAACGTCGGGTTCGTCGTCGAGGGCGTCTACCACCCGGGCGACGCGCTGTTCGTGCCCGCCGAGCCGGTCGACACCCTGCTCGTCCCGGCGTCCGGGCCGTGGGTGAAGCTCGGCGAGGTCATCGAGTTCGCCCGCCGGATCGGCCCGGCCCGCGCCTTCCCGATCCATGACGTCAACCTCAGCGTCCACGGCCTCGAGTCGTTCGACGGCTGGC
Organism: Dactylosporangium sp. NPDC049525; assembly: GCF_040676755.1. NCBI lineage: Bacteria > Bacillati > Actinomycetota > Actinomycetes > Micromonosporales > Micromonosporaceae > Dactylosporangium > Dactylosporangium sp. NPDC049525. Next base: position 38,393 of record NZ_JBFAPO010000062.1, read on the forward strand.
TGGCGGAGACGGCCGGCACCGACTACGCCCGCGTCCCGCTGGGCGGCTCGGTCGACCTCTGACGGCCGCCCCCGGGCGGACCCGCGCCATGACATGAATGAGCGTGGCCGTGGACTTTCGGCGGTGGTGTCATGCACAGCAGACTGAGTTTCCCACGAACTCCGCGACGCCGGTTCGCACATGTCGCGCAATTTGATCTATGCCAAAGGAGTGGACCCACCGAACGGACGGGTCGTGCGGGCCGAGAAATCCGTTACTATTCGAGCCTGACGTTCGGATCGCGTGGGAAATGAGTACCCGTGTCGGATACCGCGACGGCGGAAGAGCCGCTGGCCGCTCTGGTCGATGTGTTGTTGCAGGTCAACGCCTTGTCGGACGCCAATGTGCGCGACATCCTGGTCGAAGAGACGGCGGCTGTGCTGCGCCGAAAGTTCACCAGCCGTCGCACGCCCGACGCGCGCGACGATCTATTGTCGCTGATCCATTCTCTGGATCTGCTCAGCGGCGGGGTGGTCACTTTCACCCGGGTCGTTGCGGGGCATCATCCGCTGCCGCCGGCGCTGCGGGCGGCGAAGCTGGCCGGCGATATCAGAGGTGACCTGCTGTTGTCGGGGCCCGACCGGCAGGACCTGTGCCGGATTCTCGGCGTGGCCGGCACATCACCGGTGTTCGGGGCGCTGGGCGAGCTGTCGGCGGTGCCCGAGCTGCAGGACTTCCGCATCTGGCAGGACTGGCCGGCCGTGGTCATGGTGATGGAACGCCAGCCAGTGCCCGGCGGTGGCGTGCCGCCCCTGCTCGCGTTCGTCACGCGTCTCGCCCGGCTGCTGGACAGCAACACGGGCAGTGCGCTGCGGCGCTGGGCGGCCAACGTCGCCGGCGGTCTCGGCGTGACGGAGGTGGAGCACGACGCGCTCAGGCTCGGCGACCGGGACGACGAGTCCTCCGGCCCGCGCCGGCGTCCCGGTGGCGCCAGGCCGATCCGCGGCAGCCTGCCGTTGCAGAACCAGAACTTCACCGGCCGGGCGGCGCTGCTCGAACGGCTCGCCCGGACCCTCGCCTCGGGCTCCAAGGCGGCCGTGCTCCCGCACGCGGTGCACGGCATGGGTGGTGTCGGCAAGACCCAGCTCGTGCTGGAGTATGTCTACCGGCACCTGGAGGACTACGACCTGGTGTGGTGGGTGCCCGCCGACGCGGCGTCCGGCGTGCTCGCGTCGCTGGAGCAGCTCGCGGGCCCGCTGGGCATCCGGCCCGGTGACAATGCGCAGCAGACCGCCCGCCTGGTGCTCGACGCCCTCGCCGCCGGGGCGCTCAAGTGGCTGCTGGTCTACGACAACGCCAACGACCTCGACTCGATCGACGAGTATGTGCCCTCCACCGGCGGGGATGTCGTGGTGACCACCCGTAACCGGGAGTGGGCGGCCGTCGGGCTCTCGATCGAGGTGGACGTCTTCGAGCGGCACGAGAGCATCGACCTGCTCCGCCAGCGCACCGCCAACAGCATCAGCACCGTCGACGCGGACCGGCTCGCCGAGCGGCTCGGTGACCTGCCGCTGGCGCTGGAGCAGGCGGCCGCCTGGCACCTGCTCACGAAGATGCCGGTCAGTCAGTACATCGACCTGCTAGAGCAGCACCAGAAGGAGCTGCTGTCGGAGGGCAAGCCGGCCGGCTACCCCGCCTCGGTCGTCGCGTTCGTCACCCTGGCGATCGAGAAGTTGCGCAGCGACGCCCCGGCCACGGCACAGCTGCTGGAGCTCTTCGCGTTCCTCGGCGGCGAACCGGTGCCCGTGTCATTGCTGCGGTACGGGCGGGACGCCGACGTGGTGCAGCCGCTGCGTGCGCTGCTGGGCGATCCCATCAAGATCAACCTCGCGGTGCGAGACCTCAACCAGTACGGCCTGGTCAAGGTCGACAACGCACAGCGCCTGCAGGTCCACCGTCTCGTCCAGGGGGTGCTCCGCGACGCGCTGGACGACCAGCGCGCCGACGAGATCCTGCGCAGCGCGCAGAACCTGCTGGCCCAGGCGAATCCGGGTGACCCGGATGAGAAGGACGGGCGCGCCGACCTGGACCGGCAGCGCGAGATCGGGCCGCACCTGGAGTCGGCGGACATGATCCGTGCCGTGCGGATCGAGGCGCGGTCCGCGGTCGTCGACCATGTCCGCTACCTGTACAACATGGGCGACTACGAGAACAGCCGCCGTATCGCCGAGGACGCCGTCCGGCAGTGGGAGACCAGCGACGAGCACCCGAAGCTCGGCTACAACGGCGAGCTCACCCTGCAGGCCCGCGCCCACACCGCCAACGCCATGCGGGCGCTGGGCCAGAGCGATCCGGCCGACGAGCTGACCAACGACACGTATGACCGGATGAAGCAGTATCTCGGCGAGAACGCGAAGTCGACCATTGTCCTGGGCAACCAGATGGGTCAGGCCCTGCGTATCCGTGGCGCGTATGCGGCATCGCTGGCCTTCGCCGTCGAGTCGCTCGACCGGCATCAGGCGGCGCTCGATCGCGGGGAGTTCCTGCGCGCCGAGCCGTATGTCCTGCGGGCCCAGTCAAACCTGGCGGTCGCCTACCGGATGGTCGGCGACTTCGCCGAGGCGGCGAACCTGGACCAGGCGACGGTGAACTACTGGGAGCGGTCCGAGCAGCTGGCCACCAGCTTCGGCGCGCTCGAGGCGTACATGAACATCGCTCGCGACTACTACGGGCTGGGGGCCTACAAGGCCGGGCTCGCGGTGCTGGACGGCTGGCGCGGATCGCTGCTGGATCAGCGCAGCACGGGGCACCGTCTGGTGCTGGGGTCGGGGCGGACCTACGGCATCATGCTCCGCAAGGACGGGCAGCTGCGGCAGGCGGCCGGCGTGCTGAGCGAAAACCTGGAGCAGACGCTGCAGCGGTTCGGGGCCAACCACGAGTACACCGTTGCCGTGCTGTGCAGCTACGGCAACGCGCTGCGGCAGCTCGGCGACACGGACGGCGCGCTGGAGCACATCACCGAGGCGGTGCGCCGCTACAAGGAGTATTTCGGCGACGACCACCCGCTCACGCTGGTCGCGCTCGTCAACGAGGCCGTGGCGCGGCGGGCGGCGGGGGACTATGCCACCGCCATGACGCTGGACGCCCTGGCCTACGAGCGGCTCACCGACGTGCTCGGGGGCGAGCATCCCTACACGCTGTGTGCCGGCACGTCGCTGGCCACCGACCATTCCGTGCGCGAAGAGCACGAGGAGGCCCGGGCACTGTCGGCGGAGATGCTGCAGCGCAGCCGGTCCGTGTCCGGCGGGCCGCACGAGGTGCGCAACAACGCCGAGCACCCCTACCTGCTGGCCCGGGCGATCAACCTCGCACACGACCTGCGGGCGACCGGGGCTACCGACGAGGCGCAGACGCTGCTGCTGGACTCGCTCGCCGGCCTGCGCCGCGCCCTCGGCGACAGCCATCCCGAGGTCATGACCGCGGAGCGCGGCGACCGCCTCGAGGGTGACATCGAGGCGCCGCCGACCTGAGCCCGCCGACCTGAAGCCCGCGGGCCGAGGCCCGCGGGCGGGTCAGATCAGTTCAGGTCAGGTCAGGTGCTGTTCGCGGCGAGCCAGCGCTGGTGGAGCTCCCGCTGGCGCTGCTCGGCGCGCTGCGCCACGGTCTCGTCGACCGGGACGGTGAGCAGCGCGTCGGCGAACTGCCGCAGGTGCCCGACGAACACCTTGCCGGCCGGGGTCAGCGCGTCGGAGGACTCCACCGACAGCAGGCTCCGGTCGACCTGTAGCCGGGCATCCGCGAACTCCTGCTCGGCCGCGTCGGTGACGCCGTCGACGCCGCGCAGGGCCCGCCAGGTGTCCGCGACACCAACGAACGCGTAGACGCCCTGCAGCAGCCCGCCCAGGGGCCTGGGATCGGTCCGCCACGGCGCGAAGTACCGCCGCTCGTCGTCGGGGTCGCTCAGCGGGGTCACGTCCAGCAACGCGCTGAGCTTCGAATGCTGATACTCGTGCACGAGCGTGACCGCGAAGTCCGCGGCGGTGGTCGGCCGGGTCAGCCCGAACACGCCGAACACGTGCCGGATGGTGGCGCTGCGGGACGAGTTGTCGTCCGCCCGCAACGGCACGAGCGCGCGCAGCCCGGCGGCGATCTCGGCGGCCCGGCCCGGGATGCGCTCGGCGAGCAGCCGCCAGGCCTGGCCGAACAACTCCTGCCACACCGCGAACTCGGCCTCCGACAGCCGTGGCGCCGGTGGCGCGTGGTAGCCGTGCCGGTAGGGGTCGACGTCGTCGAGCGCCAGCTTGATGCCGATCCCGCCGGCCGTGGCCCGCAGGAAGCGGACGGGCTGCCAGCCTGGACCGTCCCCGGCCTGGCCCGCCGTCAGGTCGCCGTCCGGCTGGAGGGCGGAGGTCGGCACCGTGCGTGGCCCGTGGCCGGCGTCGACGGTGATGGTGCCGCCGGCGGTGCGCACCCGGGCGGTTTCGGCGTCGCCGACCGTGAGCAGGCCCAGCCCCGGCAGCGCGACGGTGCCGTCGCGGACCGGTGCCTCGACCTCGACGTCGACGCCGGCCGCCGCGCAGGCGACCGCGGCGACCGCACCGAGGTGCCTGACGTCCGCCGGCTCGGCGAGCCCCTGTCCCGCGGCCCGGCACGCGATCGCGACCCAGGCGCCGACCAGCGGTGCGCCCAGCACCCGCCCCGCGGCGTCCGGCGCCGCGCTCCGCGCCGCCTCGATCGCCTCGACCAGGCGGTCACGTTCGCCGGTGGGGCCAGGCCACTGCCGCAGCAGGTGCGCGATCCGCAGCAGGTGCTTGCTCAACTGGGCCTCGGCCAGTGCCCGGGACGCGGCCGGGCCGCCGGTGCTCTCCGCCAGGTCGCTGAGCAGCTCCGCGGGCAGCTGGTGGTAGTCGTTCGTGCTCATCCTGAAACCGCTCCGGCGAGGGCCCGGGCGTCGGCGAGGACCCGCCCGCGCACGTGCTCGATGAACAGGAGAAGGTCCGCGCAGTACACGGACGGGTTGCGGAAGCCGGCACCCGGCCGGTACCGGTGCGCGTAGTGCCCGCCGCCGCAGATGCGGTGCACGGGGCAGGCGATGCACTGCTCGCCGAGCGCGGCCAGGCCGATCTGCCGCGCCACGACGCCGGGATGGCCCAGCGCGGCATCGAACTCGTCGTGTTGCACGTGCAGGCCGGTGGCGCACGCGCCCGGGTAGGCCGACTTCAGCGCGTCGATCTGCTCGATCGCGCCGTCGGACTCGACCACGAGGAGGGCCGCCGGGCTGAGCCCGACCTGCTCGGAACGGGACGCACCGCCGAGCGTGAGATCGATCACGCTCTCGAAGAGCCGGACCGGCACCGGGTCCGGGTCGTCATACCAGGCGTCGAACGCGCCGACCAGCCACGCGCCGAAGCCGGCGGACCCGACCGGCCGGTCCGGTGGCGCGCCCCAGTTGGCGTGCGGCAGGAGAAAGTCGATCGCCGGCGGGTCGAACGCACGCAGGCGCTGATAGCACGCGACGGGATCGGTGTCGGGTGCGACGGTGCAGAGCACGCCGCCGAAGCCGCCCCGGTGCTCGGGGCGGGCGAGCAGCTCCAACGCCCGGCTGACCGCGCCGTAGGTGCCTTTGCCGGCGTGGGTGACGCGGTAACGGTCGTGGTCCTCGGCGATGCCGTCGACGCTCACGGCGACGGTGATGTCATGCCGCCGCAGTTCGCGCAGCGCCGCCTCGCCGAGCAGGACGCCGTTGGTCTGCATGCCGATGCGCAGCTCACAGGAGTCCGGCAGCGCGGCCCGCAGCTCTTCGGCGAGCCGGCCGAGCTTCGCGGCGCCGAGCAGCATCGGCTCGCCGCCGTGCAGGATGACCCGGACGCGGCGCAGCCCGTGGGTGCGCACGTGCCGGCCCAGGCGCTGCGTCATCGCGGTGAACACCTCGGCCGGCATGACGGCCGGCCGGTCCCGCCACGTCTGGTCGGCGTGGGTGTACACGTAGCAGTAGGAACACGCGAGGTTGCACCGCTGGTGGACCTTGACGATCACCTCCTGGAACGGCGTTGGCCGCCAGCCCTCGGCGAGCTGAGCGGCCACGTCGAGATCGTCGTTCGGCCAGGCGGCCGAGGTCATGACTTGTCGATGAACGAACTGAACGCGGACAGCACCCCGTTCGGATCCTCAAGACTTGCCTGCAGTCGCCGGATGGACCGGACGACCGGCGAGTCGGGTTGTGCTCCAATCATTGTGATCAGTGGGACGGTCGTAACGTCGACGAGGCCGGCGTCGTGCGGCCCGTCGCTCGTGATCGATCCAGAAGCGCCACCCACCGGTCGTCCTCCACGGCTGAAGTGAGATGTCTCCGGCATGCCTGTCTACCCCCCGAGAACAACGCCTGAAAAGCGGCCGGACGGACCTCATTCTTTGAGGCCCGACGCAAACGCTCTACGAGTCGGTTGATCATGACGTCATTGGGTGGCGAACATTTGACAACACTTGCCAAGGACTGCCAGCGCCTTACGGCAGCGGTGGCTCCAGCACGCAGTCGATCCTGTCGCCCCGTGTCACTGCCACCGAGATCGGATGACCCGGTCCGTACACGTCGGCAATCCGCGGCACGACCTGTTGACGGATGCCCGCCGCGGCACTGTCGATTGCCAGATTAGCCTCGGCGGCGACGCGGTCCGGGTGGTCTGCGCGGTGATGCACCCGTTTCGCAAGCACGACGGCCCGCCGGGACGCCGCGAGGCGCTCCGGGTGCCCGATCCGGGCGTAGTCGGAGGCCAGGTTCACCGCCGCCGCCACCGAGAACGGGTGATCGCGTCCCACCTTGTCCAGCAGCGACTCGATGCTGGCACCGTCGATGCGCATCGCCTGCTTGTGCTCGCCGCGGGCCCGCAGCACGTTGGCAAGGTTGATCTCGGCCGCCACGGTGAGGGGATTGCGGGCACCGAACACCTCGCGGTAGCTGGCGTGCACCAGTGTCGCCTCGTGCGTGGCCTCGTCGACCCGGCCGAGCAGGTGCAGCGTGTTCGCGTGGCTCATCTGCACGGCGAGGGTGTATTCGTGCCGCTCGCCGAAGAGCTCCGCGCATTCGGTGCGGGAGAACTTCAGCATGTCCAGCGCCTCGACCAGCCCGCCGGTCCCGCGCCGGGCCAGCGCGAACGCCCGCCGGGCGAGCACCAGCCCCCGGTCCATGCGGGTCTGGGGGCGCGTCTGTACCCCGGCCACCATGGGCTCGACCTCGTCGAGGACGTCCTGGTAGCGGCCCTGCCCGTTGAGGTCCTCGGCGAGCGCGTTCACCGACAGCAGGGTCCGCCAGTTGCCGTCGCGGAAGGTGCGCCGGTGCTGTTCCAGTGCGCTGCGGTCCAGCTTCTCCGCCGCGGTGAAGTCACCCGTGAGCCGGAGGCTGATCGCGAGGTTGTGCCGGCTCATCGTGGTGCGGGGGTGATCGGCACCGAAGCTGGTCTGGCAGCGTTCGAGGGTCTCCTCGTCGAACTCGCGCGCCCGCTGGTAGTCACCGGAGATCCGCAGGTCGGCGGCCCGGCTGGCGGCCATGGCGAGGGTGTAGCGGTGCTCCTCGCCGTAGAGCGGATCTACCCGGAGCTGGCTCATCGCACCTCGGGTGAGCTCACCCGCTTTCTCATACCGGCCCACCGCGCGCAGGGCGTTCGCCCATTCCTGCGAGGTCCGCAGCACCAGATGATCGTCCTGCGCGGGGTCGTTGTCGACCCGCCAGGTGAGGTACGCCCACTCGCCGAGCCGGCACGCCTCGGCGTGGTCACCGAGGAGGTAGCGGAAGCGGATCTGGTGGTACACGACCTCGCGGGCGCCGCTGTTGCGGGCCACCACCAGCGCGGTCGCCTCCACGTGCGCCGCGATCTCCCAGTACAGCTCCGCCGATTCGGTCTTCTCGTCGGGCCAGCCGGGATCGGCGGCGGCCAGCAGCGCGTGCGCGTGGCCGCGGGCCCGGGCGACCTCCTCCGTGGTCAGCGCGCGCCGCGCGACGAGCCTCGCCAGCGGCATCACCTCGACCCGCCGGCCATCGCTCGTGAGCCGGGCCAGACCGTGCCGGCAGAGCTCGGCGATCGCCTTGCTCAGGGCGACCTCGCCGCGCAGCGCCTCGGCGAGGTCGGGTTCCACCTGGGCGTTCACGCCCCGCCCGAGCAGCTCCTTGGAGACCGGCACAGGGGCGAGGCAGGCCAGCGTCTCCAGCAGGCGCAGCGCCGGGGTGCTCGCGGCCTCGAGCCGGTCCAGGACGAACAGCAGCGCCCGTGACGCGCTGCGCCCATATCCTTCCGCCGCAACGGTGGTCAGCCGGTCGGCCGGGTTCACGCCGTCGGCCACGTCCAGCGGCGTCCTGGTCGCCCGCCACCAGGCCAGCGCCTGCCGCAGCGCCAGCGGGGCCTGCCCGTACGTGTCGATGACGCCCCGGATCCGCTCGGCGGTCGCGTCCGGCTCATGCTGGCGTAACAGCTCCTCCGCCTCGTCGAGGTCGAGGTCGGGCACCTCGATCCCGACGCTCGACACGTCGCTGCCGAGGACCGGGTCGCACGTGGTGATGATGACGTGCCCGCCGTTGGGCACGAGCCGCAGCAGGTCCGGGCCGTCGAGGCCGTCGAAGACCATCAGGTACGGAAACCCCTGCGCCTCCAGCCGGTCCAGCAGCAGCCGCACGGTCCGCTCCACGCGGTGGTGTGGCTCGACCCCGAGGACGACCGCCAGCTCGATCAGCGACGCCTGCGCGGCCTCGGCGGTGGCCGACGGCACCCACCACACGGGACGCTCGTCGTCGGCGTGCCGCTCGAGGTGCTGCAGGACGGCCTGGGTCTTGCCCGCGCCGACCGGGCCGTGCAGCACCAGCCGCACGTCGGCGCCGGCCGCGAGCGCCGCGCGCATCGCCTCCAGCAGCGCACCGCGGCCGACGAACCCCGGTGCGGCCGGTGGGCGCACCCCGATGAGCGGGGTGACGTCGTCCAGGGTCAAGGTGGGCGGCGGCAACGCCGGCGCCGGCTGGGGCTGGGCCGGGATGACGGCCACCGGCGCGTCCTGGATCTCGTGCCGGGCCCCCCGCCACAGCTCGATCGTCTGCTGCTCCAGCGCCGTGAGGTCGTATTCGAACGGCGCCATCATCGCCATCACGTGCAGCATCGATCTGACCTTCTCCCAGGCGGGCACCGTGCCGGCCCGCAATGTCGCACTCACCGTTTCGTGCGACACGGACTGGAATTCACCCGGGGGCAGATCGATCGTGGCCTTCGCGATCACCCGTGCGGCCGGCTGGCCGGCCGCGTCATAGAGTGCGTGGATCGCGGTGACGAAGCCGCGCAGTGGACCTTCGGGGACCTTGTCTAGACCCGGCAATGCGATAGCCACGTCAGTACGCTCCGGACCTCGGGTCGCCTCGTCAAGTTTTGTCAATGGCAAGGATTTCACGGGACGCTCGGCGTTCACAATGCCCGTGCCGAGCCAAATTCGTACAGCACTTGGCAAATTCAGATGGAGAACGTGCCGGCACCCCGAGGTTACCGCCCGCCCGGCATTGTGGATCATCCGGCTCCGTCAATAGCCGCCCTATCGGCGCAAACGCTGGACAGGAAAGGGGCGAATTGGCACCGTCAAGACATGTCGTTTCGGGTCGGTAATCCTTTCGCCTGACCGCCGCGCAATTCAGCCTCGTGACGTAACCCAATCGGACATCCCGCGGCGGCCATTCAGGGGGAGAGCAGCTGCTCCCGCAGGACCGCGGTGAGCTGGTCCAGCGGCAGCGTGCCCTTCTCGGAGAGGACGGTGAGCGTCTGGTACGCCGGATCTGCCGGATGCGCGAGCGCGATGACGGCGACCGGTTCGGTGTAGTGGTTCGCGGAGTTCGTGTACTCCGAATAGGACTGGGTGAAGGCGGTCGCGTCGCCGAGCGGCGTGGGCACGGTGACGGCGCCGGCACGGAGGTCGGCGGGAATGTCCGCGGCCGTGCGGTAGACGCCGTGGCGGCCGTTGATGCGCTGTCCGTCCCCGGCGGGGCAGGTGGTGGCGTATGCGACGAGCCGGATCGTGCGGCCCGAGCCGAGGTCGACCACCGTGTCGAAGCCGGGGCAACCGCCCGGTCCGGACTCGCGCGGCAGGAGCCGCTGGCCCGCGCCGAGCTGGATGCGGAACGGCACGGGCCCGCCGGCCGGCGCCACCGTCGGTGACGTGACCGGGTCCGGGCTCGTGACGGGATCCGGGCTCCGGTGCGGCTGGACCTCCGCGCCGCGGCAGCCGCCAACGGCGAGGGCGGCCATGGCCACCACGACGGTCATCGGGCCCGCCGCGGCGGTCGTGAGAATGCTGCGAGACATGCCACCTCCGACGCACGACCCGGCCGCCGGCGTTCCCCGCTGTCAGCTTCACGACCGGCCGCGGTGCCCCGCCCGCCGCAGTGCCCCGCCCGCCGCGGGTCAGGCGGCGTTCAGTGCGCGGCCGAGGGTGGCGGCGAGGGCGTGGCCGGCGCTGCCGTCGGGGTCCAGGTCCGGATTGTAGATCGTGATCTCGAAGCCGACCGCCCGGCCGCTGCGCATCGCGGTGGCCAGCACGGCGCCCAGCTCGTCCCAGCTCAACCCGCCGGCCAGCCGGTAGTCGACGGCGGGCATGAGCGCGTCGTCGACCACGTCGGCGTCGACGTGCACCCAGAACCCGTCGAGGTCGGGGCGGGCGACGTGGGCCACCGCCTCGGCGGCCGCCCGTTCCACGCCGGTGCGCCGTACCCGGTCGAGGTCCCACGACCGCAGCCCGGCCGGCAGCGGCGCACAGCCGGCGGCGGCCTGCTCCGCCGCGTCGCGCAGGCCGAACGCGGCGACGTCCCCGTCCCGGACCAGCGGCCCGCCGCCGTCGAGGTCGGCGAGCAGCGCCGGACCGCGACCCGTCGCGAACGCCAGCTCCATCGACGCCGCCTCGGCCTCGGGGTCGGTGTCCGGCTGGTAGAAGTCGGCGTGCCCGTCCAGGAACAGCAGCCCGTGCCGCCCGCGCGGCCGCAGCGCCAGCAGGCTGCCGAGCAGGATCGAGCAGTCGCCGCCGAGCACGACCGGGAACTCGCCGCGGTCGAGGACCGCCCCGACGGCCGTGGCGAGCCGGCGCGCGTAGCCGGCGACACCGGCGGCGTTGCGGACGCCGGTGACCGGGTCCACGCCCGCGCTGCGCGGTGACGGCTCGACCCGGCCGGCGGAGCGCGCGCCGAGCACCGTCCCGAGCCCGGCGGCGAGCAGCGCGTCGGGCAGCCCGGCCACCCCGTCGGTCTGCAACCCCAGTGCCGACGGGGCGGCGATCACCGCGAACGCCGGACGGTGCATCCCGGTGCCTCCGATCGTCGGCTGTCACCGTCGACGGTAGCGGTCCCGGGTGCGTGCGCGACGGAAGCCGGCGCCGTGGAGCGCGGGCCGGTGCGACAGCGGCTCGACAGGGCGGCCGCGCACCGTGAGGGAGCCGGCGGGACGGGCCTGCCGGCCTACGCGTTGGCCGCAACGGGCCCGGGCCGGCGGGCGGGCGCGGATCCGCGGAGTGGCTATGGCAGGCCGGCCGCCGGCGTACCGTCGAGGGAGATCACGCGCCGGCGGGCCGATGTGCGGCGGGTGGTCGGCAGCAATGCCGGGCAGCGATGCCGGGAAGGTAGCGGCCACATGAGCACGCGGACCCGGGCGCCAGGTGACCGCCGGCGGCGATGGCCGCTACGGGCGTATCTGGTCGGCCTGCTGGCGCTGTTCGTGGCCGCGGCCGGGGCCGGCATCTGCTCCGGCTGGCTGCAGGCCCGGCACGACGCCGTCTCCATGGCCCGGCAGGACGCCTCGGTGGGGGCCGCGCTGGCGGCGCGGCAGCTCGAGGAGAGCCTCACCATCGTGCGCGGCACCGTGGAGTCGCTCGCCGCCAACCCGGGCGTGGGGCAGGTGTTCACGGACCCGGGCTCCTGCCGGTTGACGTTCTCCCTCGGCGGTGCCGATGACGGGCACGTGGACGTCCTGCGCCAGGACGGGACCGTCGTGTGCTCGTCGAGGCCGCCGCTGGACCGCCGGGAGGCCGACGCCTACGCGGAGGCCGCCTGGCTGCCGGACGCGGCTCGCACGCCGTACACCGTGGCGCCGGTGCAGGACGGCCGCACCGGGCGTCCCGCGGCCCTGTTCACCGCGGCGATCCCCGGACTGGGTCTGGTGGTGGCCTTCGTCGACCTGGTGGCGCTGGGCGCGGCGGCGGGCAAGCTGTTCGGCGGGTCCCGCCACCTCGAGTTCATGATCACCACTGAGGACCGCGCGACCGTGCTGACGCGCTCGCCCGACGGCCTGCGGTGGGCCGGCACCCGGGTGCGCGACAGCCGCTTCAGCGGACCCGGCGGCGACGGTACGGGCGTGGACGTGGCCGGGCTGCCCCGCCTCTACGGGAGGGCGGCCGTCGAAGGCGTCGGCTGGCAGGTGTTCGCGGGCGCCAGCCGGTCGACGGCGCTGGCGGCCGCCGACCGGCTGGCGCTGCACCAGGCGCTGGTCGTGGCGCTGGGCCTGCTCGCCGGGCTGATGGCCACGCTGGTGGTGCAGCGGCGGGTCACCGGGCCGATCGGCAACCTGCGCGCCGCCGTGCGCAGCGCCACCACGTCGGGCAACCTGGACGCGACCGTCGCGGTCACCGGCCCGCGGGAGGTCGCCGAGCTCGGCGAGGAGTTCACCGCGCTGCTCGCCACCGTCGACCGGGAGCTGCAGGAACGCCGGCGCGCCGAGGAGTCCGCCCGGGAGCACGAACGCAACTACCGCCAGATGTTCGACGCCAGCCCGTTCCCGGTGGTGCTGTTCGACCCCGGTACCCTCGACATCGTCGCCGTCAACGACGCCGCCGTGGCGTATTACGGCCGGCCGCGCGACGCGTTGCTCACGATGCCGTTCACCGGCCTCTGCCCGTCCGAGGACGCGGCGGCGGTGACCTCCGGTTTCGTGGCGGCCGCGCCGGTCGAACGCGACCGGCCGCAACGCCACCTCAAGGACGACGGCACGATCACCGAGGTGAGTGTCACCTCCTACCTGACGTCGTTCGCCGGGCGGAAGGTCCGCTGCGCCGTCGTCACCGACGTGACCGAACGCGAGCACCTGCAACGGCGGCTGCGGCAGTCCGACCGCCTCGAGAGCCTCGGCCAGCTCGCCGCCGGCGTCGCCCACGACTTCAACAACCTCATCGGCATCATCAACGGCTACGCGGGCATCGCCGCCGCCGACCTCGAGGCGGCCGCCGCCGCGGACCCCGCCTGGCGGACCCTGCACGCCGACCTCACCGAGATCGTCGCGGCCGGCGACCGGGCGACCGCGCTCACCCGGCAGCTGCTGTCCTTCTCCCGCGCCGACCCCGCGCCGGAGGCGCGCACCCTGGACCTGAACGGCATCGTCACCGACCTCGACACGCTGTTGCGGCGGGCCGTCGGCGAGGACGTCACCGTGGTCACCCACCTCACCGCGGCGCCGTGGCCGATCCGGGCCGACCCCGGCCGGCTCGAACAGGTCCTGGTCAACCTCGCGGTCAACGCCCGCGACGCGATGCCCGGCGGCGGCACCCTCACCATCGAGACCGCGCCGGTCACCGTCGACGAGCACTACGCCGCCCAGCACCCTGGCGCGCGGACCGGCCGGTACATGCGGCTGCGGGTCAGTGACACCGGCACCGGCATGAGCAAGGCCACCATGGAACGGGCCTTCGAACCGTTCTTCACCACGAAACCCAAGGGCCACGGCACCGGCCTGGGACTGGCCACCATCTACGGCATCATCACCCAGGCCGGCGGCCACACCCAGATCTACTCCGAACCCGGCCACGGCACCACCATCACCGCGCTGCTCCCGGCCACCGACCACGGCACCGAGCCAGACACGGCACCCGAGGAGCTCCACCGCTCCGGCGACGGGGAGACGATCCTGCTCGTCGAGGACGACGACAGCCTTCGCGCGATCACCGAACGCATCCTGCACCGCGACGGCTACACGGTCCTGTCGGCCGCGTCCGTCACCGACGCCCGGCGGCTCGCCGCCACCCATCCCGGCGTCGACCTGCTGCTCACCGACGTGATCCTGCCCGACATGCACGGCCCCGGCCTCGCCGCCACCCTGCGCGCGGCGCATCCCGGCCTGCCCGTGGTCTACCTGTCCGGGTACACCGAAACGGTCCTCGCCACCCGCAGCACCATCCCGGCCGGCGCGACCCTGCTCACCAAGCCGGTCAGCGCCCACCAGCTCCTGCGGACCGTGGCCCGTGCCCTGGACGGCACCTACTCCACCGCGGACGCGCAGCCACACTGACCGCGCCGCCGGGGTCAGCCGGCGTCGGTCAGGATCACCGCGCGCGCGTCGACGTTGACGACGTGGCCGTCGCCGAGCCTCGCCGTCGGCTGGCTCCAGTGCACGTGGCCGCAGAAGGTGAGGGCCGGGGGACGGCGTTCGAGCAGACCCCGGACGGCGGCGTTGCCGAGCTGGTCCGGGGTGGCACCGGCCGGGCCCTCGTGCAGCAGCAGCACGTCCGTCGGCGCCGCCGCGACCTTCTTGACGAGGGCCAGGAAGTCCTTCTCGGTACGCCGCATCGGGCGGGCCGGGTCGCCGATGACCCCGCCGACGCCGGCGAACGTGTGCCCGCCGAAGGCGCGCCGGTCGCCGTCGAGCAGGGTCAGGTCGGGGCCGAGGTCGGCGACCTGGGCGGCGGTCACCTGGTCGTGGTTGCCGGCGACGCCGAGGACGAGGCGGCAGCCGGCCGCGGCGAACGCCAGCCACACGTCGGCGACAGCGCCGGACGCGCCGCGGACGTCGGCGGCGGGCGCGGAGTACAGGTCGCCGGTCAGCAGCACCCCGACCTCGTCCGGCGGCGGCAGCAGCCCGCCGTCGGCCCACACGGTGAGGTAGTCGGCGAGCGCGATGCCGAGCAGGCCCGGCGCGCCGCCGAACGGTGACGCCGCGACGCCCTGCAGGTCGCCGGTGGCGATCAGCGCACGGCACCCGGCCGGCAGCGCGTCGACCCGCAGCCGGTCGACGGTCAGCTGGACGTGCTGGGTGCCGCCGCCGGGGCCGGCCGCCTGGTAGGGGATCGTCGCCAGCCGCTCAGGTCGCTCGTCGAGCAGCCGCATCGCCGCTCAGTCCAGCACCCGGCGCTGCAGGAACCTCCACTGCGGCCGGGCG
This sequence comes from Dactylosporangium sp. NPDC049525, assembly GCF_040676755.1. Taxonomy (NCBI): domain Bacteria; kingdom Bacillati; phylum Actinomycetota; class Actinomycetes; order Micromonosporales; family Micromonosporaceae; genus Dactylosporangium; species Dactylosporangium sp. NPDC049525. The sequence continues at coordinate 53,521 of NZ_JBFAPO010000062.1, forward strand.
GTGAGCCGGGCCCGCACGCCGTCGGCGTCGGGGCACTTGTTGACGAACAGCAGGAACCGCGCGAGGGGGAAGTCCGGCAGCTGGAGATATCCGCCGGAGCTGTCGTGCAGGTCGTTGGGCTGCAGCACCAGGCGGCCGCCGCCGAAGGGCTGCCCGGACGCCACGAAATGGGGGCCGACATAGTCGCTGTCGTGCGCTTCCCACACGACGCCCAGGACCTCGGCGAGCCCGTCCGGCTCGCCGCCGAGGTCGTCGGCGCCGAACCCGTACACGTCATAGATGGCTGGCAATGCAAATCCCGTTTCGCCGTGGGTCGGGGCGGTGGCCCGAACCGGTCAGAACCATACCCTGATGGTCGGACGGCGAGCGACCGCGTCGTCCATCGTCCGGAAGATCATCAGATGCAGCGGCCGGCCGGCGTCCGCGGACGCGCGGGCGACGATGTCGTCCAAACCCAGCGCGTGCAGGTCGGCGTCGCTCAGGGGACCGGTGGACACGCCGTCGCCGCGGAAGGCGATCCCGCGTTCGCGGGCCGCGGCGTAGATCGACTCGCCGGAGATGGCGACGTCGTAGTCGCTGGTGCGGCCCTGGTCGAACGGCGACCCGTCGTCCGCGCTGCGGCCGGTGACTGCGCTGCCCTGGAAGCCCATGTCCAGATCCGGGTACTGCTCCCGCATCTGGTCGCGGACCCGGGTCGAGTACTGCTGGAAGTCATGGAAGTCGCGGAAGCCCTCCGGCACGTTCGGGTTGCGCCGGGTGCCGCCGGTGGTCCCGCCGCCGCGGTTGCCGCCGCCACCGAGACGGCCGTCGTTCAACCGCTCCCCGGCGATCTCCTGTGCCCTGGGAACGTTGTCGGGCACGTCCCCGGAGCGGCGCCGCCGCGGTCCGGACCCGCCGCCGGTGCTGTCGTCGCCGCCCTTGGGCTTCTTCGGCTTCGCCACGGCCGTTACCCGTTGACCAGCCGCGACAGGTTGGTCAGGCTGGTCACGAGCGCCGAGGTGTAGCTCAGGATGCGCGCCCCCCATTTGAGGACCGCGGCGGCGATCTGCGCGGCGATCACCGGGATCGTGACGACGAAGATCGCCTCGACCGCCCACACGATGACCCGCGCCACCAGGTCGGCGATGAGGTCCCGCACGAGGTCGCGGGTGAACGCCACCAGATTCCCGGCAGCCTGCGTGGCCGCGGCCATCGCGGCCGAGATCCCGCTGAGCGCGTCGAGGCCGTCCACGTTGTTGATCATCAGCGACTGGTACGACATCTCGGCCGGCCCGTGCCAGTCGGGCATGTCGGCGCCCAGCCGCACCTGCAGGTCCTTGGCCATGCTCTGCAGCTCGGCGGCCATGTTGTCCCAGGTGGCGGCGTGCGAGGCGACCACGTCGGGCATGCCGGTGAGCTCGTCCAGGATGTGCCGCAGCGGCTCGAAGTATTCCATCGCCCAGCCGATCCCGCTGGCCAGCAGGGCGCTGAACGGGTCGATCACGGTCGAGGCGACCTCGAGGCCGAACGCGGCACCCGCCAGCAGGTCGTCGACCCAGCCCTCGCTGCGGATCGCGTCGACGAGGCCCTCGAAGCTGTCGGCCAGCCCGATGCCGGTCCACGCCTCCCGGGTCGAGTTGACGCCCGCGATCAATGAGCCGTCGGTCATCGCACCGCCCTCACCGGCCGGGGTCCAGCACGCGGTGCGCCTTGCCGACCAGGTCGGCGTTGTCGGCCTCGACCGCGTCGTAGTGGTCGGCGCTCTTGCGCAGCTGCTGCGCGACGAGGGTCAGGTTCTCCTCGGCGTAGGCGATCAGCTCGTCCTGCCGGGCGTGCCGGCCCTCCAGGATGCCCGACATCCACCCGCACAGCAGCCCATACGCGGCGTCGTTCTGCGCGATGTGCGCGCTGGCCGCCTTGACCGCGCCGAACCGCGCGTTGATCGTCTCGATGTTGCGTGCGTGGGTGCGTAGCTGCCCGGTGTCGACGCTCGAGGTGTCGTAGTCGCCCATCTCAGCGCTCCCATCCACCGAAGTGGCCCGGGTCCTGCTCCGGGCCGCGCAGCTGCTGACCGACGCGCTCGGCGATCGCCCGCCCCGCGGGGGAGTCGGTCCCGATCGTCTCGGCCAGGATCTCCTGCGCCCGGCCGGCCAGGACACCCTTGGCCTCCTGGATCGTCGCCATGATCGTCCTGGCGACGATGTCCGGGTCCACCCGCTGGATCCGCTGGCCCAGTCGCAGGTCGACCAGCCCGCCGGTCGAGTCGACCGTGACCTCGACCAGCCCGTTGGGGTCGGTGGCGCTCACCCGCAGCTCCTGCATGCGGTCGCTCATCGTCTTGGTGTCGGCGGCCAGCTTGTCGATCTGCCCACGCCACGCGGCAATGCGGTCCATCGCCCCGCCGGGGTCCAGGACGCCACCTCCGTCAGCAACGCCGGCCGTCATGTGTGCCCCCTCGATCGCCGCCCTCAGCCCGCGCCGCGCCGCCGGTCACATCGACGCGGATACGCGCTGGTCACACATCAAACCATGTCCGCGCGCGTCGCGTCGTCCCGCACGGCACCGCGACGCCCTGGCTTCGTTGGGAGTGATTTCAGCGAAATTGTCAGCCTTGATCTGGTCGGCCGCGATAGTGGACCAGGGCACCGTCGTGCACACCGCACCGGCGCGGGCCGCCGTCGCCGGTTCGGTGCCCGGCGCCGTCACGCGGCCTGACGAACGGCACGCTGTACACCGTGCTGCTGCGGGCCGTGAACATCGCCGGCGGCGGGGCGACGGTGAGCGTGACCGTCACGCCGCGAACGGTGCCGGGCCCGCCGACCGCGCTGTCCGCGACGCCGGGAAGCACCACCGCGGTCCTGACCTACCAGGCGCCGGCCGACACCGGTGGCAGCGCGATCACCGGCTACCAGGTGAGCATCGACGGCGGCACGACCTGGACCTCGGCCGGAACCACCGGCACCGCTCCGTTGACCACGACGATCGGTGGGTTGACGAGCGGCACCGCGTACCGGATCACCGTCCGCGCGACGAACGGCGCCGGCAACGGGGCGGCGGCCCCGCCCGTCTCCGTGACCCATGGGGCGCCGCCGCTGCAACCGACCGCGGTGACCGCCACCGCCGGCACCTCGTCGATCGTGGCGGGGACGTGTGTCAGCGGAGCGGGCCGCCGCCGCGCAGGGTGGACCAGCGGCCGACGCTGAGCCAGGTGCGGGCCGCGACGGCCGTGTACTCCGGATCCAGCTCCGGGTTCGTCAGGAGCGCGCCGAGGACGGCGTCGGTGTTGACGGCGTACGGATTGTCCTTGACCCAGGCGATCGCGGCCGCGCCGGCCCAGTCCAGGTGATCCTCGTCGAGCTCGTGGCAGGCCAGCAGCGCCCGGATGACGAAGCCGACGCCCGGGTCATCAGGGTGCGTGTCGAGCCACTCGAAGGCGGCGTCCGCCGCGCGTGCCCGCAGCTCGGGGCGCAGGCCCGGGCTGGTCACCAGCGCCTGGATGACGTAGCAGGTCCCGATGTCGTCGGGGTGCACCTCGAGCCAGCGGAAGGCAACCTCGGCCGCGCGGTCCGCCTGCGTGTCATGCAGCAGCAGTGGCTGGATCACGCGGCTGGCCAGCCGGTCGTCCGGGTCCCGGTCGAGCCAGGCGAGGCACTTGTCGGCGGCCAACGCGATGCGGTCGGCCGCGATGTTGCCGTTGGCGAGAAAGTTCTGCATCAGGACGTTCATGGTGGTGCTGCTGAGGTCCGCGTCGAGCCACGAGACGAGCGTGTCGGCGGTCCGCTCCCCGGGGCCCGGCGTGACGCCACGGGACGGAGCCGGCGGCGGTGAGGAGCGGGTCGCCAGCCAGGTGACCGCCAGGTCGGCGACCCGTTCGGCGTCCTGTCCCATGAGGCTGCGGCTCGGCAGCAGCGCCTGGGCGAGCGGGACCAGATTGAGATCCTCAGGGTGCGCGTCCAGCCAGGCCAGCGCCGCCTCGGTGGCGCGCTCGGACGTGCGTTCGGCGAGGTCGGTGTTCGTGAGCAACGCCTGGAGCATCACGTTGATGTCAGGGTCCTCGGGATTGGTGGCCATCCAGGCGAATGCCTTGCCGGCCGCCCACTCGGCCACCTGTGTGCGGCTCTGACCGACTCGACGCAGCTGCTGTGCCGCCCGGGTGACCGTCGGGTCCGGATGACTGCCCGCGCCGCCCAGGGAGGCGATCATCGCCCGATCGGCGGGGGTCGATCCGAAGGGACCTGCGGCGAGGAACGAACGGATGACCCGGCTGACGTCCGGATGCTCGGGATTGGCGTGCAGCCAGGCCGATCCGGCCTCGACGGCGCGCTCCCATTGCCTGCCGTCGAGGTGATGGTTGCGGATCAGCGCCCGGATGACGAGGTTCACCTGCTGGTGCTCGGGGTTCCCGGCAAGCCAGGCGAACGCGGCATGCGCCGCCCAGTCCCGCTGGTCGGAGCTGATGCCGCCGCTGGTCATGAGGGAGCGAATGAGCAGGTTCTCGTCCGGGTGGTCCGGGTTGCGGTCCAGCCAGGCGAACGCGGCGTCGGCGGCCTGTTCGACATGCTCCGAGGCGAGTGCGCTGCTCTGCGCGATGGCCCGCAGGATGAAGGTGGTGGAAGGATGGTCAGGGTATCGATCCAGCCACACGAACGCCTGCTGTGCCGCCCGCTGCGCGGTCGTCACGTTGGCGAGAAGCCCCTCGAAGAGGGCCTTGTTCGCGAGGTCGTCGAGGTGCCTGGCCAGCCACGCGAAGCCGGTCTCCGCGGCACGGTCGGCGTGGGTGGGGTTCTCGAGCAGCGCCCGGATGAGGTAGCCGGCCGCTGGGTCGTTCGGGCGGTTGTCCAGCCACGCGAACCCGCTTTCCGCGGCGCGGTCGGCGTGCGCCGGGTTTTCCAGCAGCGCCTGGATGACGTAGTTGGCCACGGGGTCGTCGAGGTGTTCGGCCAGCCACGCGAAGCCGGCCGCCGCGGCGCGGTCGGCGTGGGTGGCGTTTTCGAGCAGTGACCGGATGAGGTAGCTGGTGACGGGGTCGTTGGGGTGGTTGTCCAGCCACGCGAACCCAGCCTCGGCGGCGCGGTCGGCGTGGGCCGGGAGTTCCAGCAGGGCGCGGATGAGGTAGCTGGAGACGGGGTCGTCGGGGTGGTTGTCCAGCCACGCGAACCCGACTTCCGCCGCGCGGTCGGCGTGCGCCGGGAGCTCCAGCAGGGCCCGGATGAGGTAGTTCGACGCGGGCACGTTGGGATGTTCGTCCAGCCATGCGAACCCGACGTCCGCCGCGCGGTCGGCGTATGCCGCGTTCGGCAGCAACGCCCGGACGACGTAGTTGGCGACGAGGTCGTTCGGGTGGTCCGCCAGCCACACGAACGCGGCTTCCGCGGCGCGGTCGGCGTATGTCGCGTTGCCGAGCAGGGCCGGGATGACGTAGCTGACCCCCGGGTCGTTGGGGTGGTTGTCCAGCCACACGAGCCCGGTCGCCGCGGCGCGGTCGGCGTGGGTTGCGTTTTCGAGCAGGGTCCGGATGAGGTAGCTGGCCCCAGGGTCGTCGGGGTGGTGCTCCAGCCAGGCGAGCCCGGCCGCCGCGGCGCGGTCGGCGTGGGTGGGGTTTTCGAGCAATGCCCGGACGACGTAGTTGGCCCCGGGATCGAGCGCGTGGTCGTCAAGCCAGTTGGCGCCGATCGCCGCAATGACCGCGGACTGGTCGCCTTCGAGGGCCGCGGACCGGGCCAGCTCGCCCAACACGTAGCCCGCGTGGGGTCGGTGCGGATCCTCGCCGAGCCACGCCAGTGCGACGGTGATGGCCGCCGGCGCGGTGCTACTGCCGGGCCGGAGACTGGCGATGAGCGCGCTGAGCACGTAGGACGCGTCGATTTCGGACTGGTCCGTGTTGAGCCAGCGCAACGCTTGCTGCACGTGACGTTCGGCGCGGGTCGCGGACAGGTCGCCGACCAGCAGCAGATGGCGCAGGACATACGAGGCGGTCGGGTGTGTCTCGTGCGCCGAGAGCCATGCGTCGGCGGCCGCGAGGATGTCGGCCCGGCGACCCGGCGTTGCATCGATGCGGCTCAGCAACGGGCGAAGGATGTAGCTGGCGTCTTCGATCGTTCCGTGTTTCTCCAGCCACCGCAGCGCCAGGTCCACCGCTTGTGCGCGCTGCGCGGCGGACAGTTCGGGCCGCTCCAGCAGCGGGCTGAGCACGAACTGCGCCCGGGTCGCCTTGGCATACCGCTGGGTCCAGCCCAGCGCGTTTTCGATCACCGTCGCGAGCATGCTGCCGTGGAGGGTCGGTTGCGTCAGCAGTTGGCGGAGCACGAAGTCCGCCGTCGGGGCGGCCGGGTGTTCGGCCAGCCAGGTGGCCGCGGCGGCGATGACCCGCCGGACCCGGTGCCGGACGTTTCGCGCGTGGGCGAGAAGCTCGCGCAGCAGGAACGTCGCGTCCACCGACGCCGACCGGGTCTCCAGCCAGGTCAACGCGTGCTCGGTCGCGCGTTCGCGCTCGTCGTCGAGCAGGTCCTCGCGGTGCAGCAGCGGCGTCAGGACGAGTTCGGCGTCAGCACTGTGTCGGTGGCCGACGCACCAGACCAGCGCGGCCGTGATGATCGGATGGGCGCGGGCCGCAGGTACCGCCCGCAGCGTGTACGAAAGGAACGCGACCCGGTCGTCGTCCTGCAGCTTCTCCTGCAGCCAGGGCTCCACGATCGTGTTCCACTCGGCGGACACGAGCGCCTGCCAGGGCGCCGCGTGCAGCAACGTGTAGAGCGCGTGCCCACCTTCCGCCGAGGCGGCGAACGACCTGCCCAGGGCCGACTTGTGCAGGTCCATCCATTCCGCGCAGGCCCGCTCCATCTGCCCGGCCTTGTCCGACGAGGCGAGGTCCGCGTGCACCCTGGCCATGCTGCCGGCCACGTGGTCCAGGGCGGCCGGGGCGTCGACGAGGGCGTCGAGCAGCGCCCGCAGCTCAGTGTCGCGGATCCGGACCTCGGCCGGCGGCGCGACGGCCTCGATGATGAACTGGTCGGTGACGATGTCGTGCGCCACGGTCAACTCGTCGCCGACCCGCTCGAGCCAACCCATGCCGAGCAGCATGTCGACGAGCACGCGGGCGCGCACCGGCTTGGGTGCGCCGTCCAGCAGGGGTTGGATGAGCGCCTCGACGGCATCCTGCGGCAGCGGGCACACCGCCGCCGCGAGGGCGCACGCCAGGAGCACCGGGCGGGGCTCGGGCTCGCTGAAGGGCGTTGCCGCCGCCGCGGGGTCCTGCGTCGGGATCAGACCGTCCAGCACCAACCTGTTGTGCAGCCAGCGGGTGAGCCGGCTCCGGTCGGGGCCGGGTCGGATGGGTTCACGGTTACGGACGGAGCGTTCGACGTCCGGCGCGATGAGCAGCGTGATGATGGGCCGGCGTCCGCAGATCTCGATCAGCCGCTCCTTGCCGATCGTGTCGAAGGCCTTCCGCGCGACCTTGCGCAGGATGCGTGCGGCAACCGTCTCCTGGTGCTCGTCGTCCTGGCGGAGCGGCACCTGGTCGAACACCTCCTGCCCGCCGCGACCCGTCAGCATGCCCAGCCGGCTGGGCCGGACACTGGCGAGGATCGCGAGCTGGCCGGACTCGTTCGCCACCCGCGGCATCATCCTGGCGACGAACTGGGCAATGTCGAGGCTGCCGCAGTAGTCGAGATAGTCGAGCACCAGCAGGGTGCGGGTGGCCGGGTTGCGCAGGACCGCGGCCTCGAGATGCTCGTTCGTGAGCCGGCTGTCCGCTCGCACGTGCAGCACCCGCCAGCCCTCGCGATCGGCCAGGATGGCGACCTCGATGCAGGTGCGGGTCTTGCCGGCGCCCGCCGGGCCGGTCAGCAGCACGCCGTGGTCGGTGGCGGCGGCGAGGCGCAACAGGATGTTGGCCGGCGCGGCCGGGTGCCCGGCGCCCGGGGTGACGAAGCCCAGCTGGCTGCTGAGCAGGTGCCGCGGCCGCTCGCGAAGGTCGCGCATGACGGCCTCGTGCGGAAAGACCCACTGGTCGATCTCGGCGGCGCTCAGCGCGAGCGGCGCCGGCTGGAACTGGCGGTGCTCAACCCGCCACCCGTACCACGCCACCGCGACGTCGACCGCGAACCGCAGCTGCGCGGCGCCGGCCGTCACGGCCTGGAACCCGGCCTCCAGGGCCTGGTCGAACGTGAGGAACCCGTCGGTCCGCGCGGCCAGCTGGAGCTCACCGCTCGGATCGGTGTGCACGCGGGTGAAGCCGGTGCACTCCACCGCCGCGAAGTCACCGGATCGCACGAGCGAACGGATGATCGCCGGGTCCGTCACCGGCCCGTCCCGGAAACGGTCGGCGCCGGCTCGCGTGTTCCAGTCGCGCCGTCCGTACCGCCGGGAGACCAGGGTCAGGGCGTGCCCGTTGAACACGACGACGACCGGCAGGAGGTCGTAGGCCATGAGCAGGCCGGCGTACACCAGCGCGGCGTCCAGGCAGGTCGCGCGCCGCGACCCGAGCAGCACCTCGGCGGGGGTGCGGATCTCCTGCAACCCGTCCGACGGGTGGTAGCTCTCCAGGTCGTAGCTGATCTGCTGGTTGACGAGCAGGTCATAGACGGCGCGGGCGACCGCGAGCGACCCCTCGGGCCCCGCCGCCAGTTCGAAGCGGCCGATGCCGGGCAGCATGCCGTCCACGTCGGGGACCACGTACCCCGCCAGTCCGAACGAGTCGCCGACCGGCCACGGTTGCCACGCCTTCACGGGGCGGCAACCTGAAACAGATCGCTCACCGGCGCCGGGACATCACCGCCGCCCAGTGCCGTGACGGTGAAGCGGTAGGTGCCGGCGGCGAGCGGCCCCAGCGTCACGGACCAGTCCTCGGACGAACCGGCTTCAGACGAACCGGTGAGCGGCACCTGCCGACGCTCGCCGGAGTCGAGGCACGTGATGTCGGCATACACCTCCTCGAGTTTCGCCGTTTCGGCGACGACGGTCGCCCGGATCTCGATCGGCTCGTCCGGATGGAACTCGTCGTCGACGGCGACAGCCAGCGCGGACCGCCGGAACGCCGCATCGAAGTCGGGGCCGCGCACCTTGGAGAGCCGCCGCGCCTGCATCTTCGCCAACTTCCCGACCAGGTCACCGAGGACGTGCTCGCTGGTCTGCAGCGAACTGTGCTTGCCGGCATGATACAAATCGCCGTACATGTCCGACATCTCGATCGGGATCGCCGAACAGATCGGCACCGTGCCGTCACCGTCGATGCCGTCGGCGGCAAGAAACCGATCGACCCCCTCAGGCGGCTGCGGGCTCAGCGTCACGACCCCGCTGTCGAGCGTCGCCGACTGGTGCGTGGGCTGATGGGTGCCGACAACCGGCAGGATCCCGTAGCGCCTCCCGCCCTCCCGCATGTTGTCGGCCACCGCGGCCTCGATCTCCCGATGAAAATGCAGCGCGTCGGCGGCCTTGTCCGCGTCGATGTTGGGCAGCCCGTCGCTCTCGCCGATCCTTCGATATCCCGCCGCCGTGCGAAGAGCCGGATAGATGGGCATCAGCTGATACACCGACGGGAACGACCGCATCGCCGAGGTGAGATCGATATGGAGCTTCTTGTATCCGTTGGCGAGATACCCGACCGCGTCCAGCGATCCCCGAAACGGCGTGCCGAACGTGATCAGCGCACGGCAGTCACGCCAGCCGCCGAGCACCTCAAGGAAGTACCGGGCGATCAGGCCACCCATGCTGTGCGCGACCAGCACGACCTGCGCGTCGGGCACCTGCGCGTGCTCGCGCCACCGGTGCAGCGCGCCCACGACCATGTCCCTGAGCCGGCGGGCGTTCACCCGGTTGTCCAGCCGCCAGTCATACGGAAACTCGATCAGGTTTGCCGGCTGCGACTGCCCCGGCTGCCCGCGCACGACCAGGAAGTTGCGCTCGATGCGCTGCACGATGCTGGAATAGCCGTCGATCTTGACCAGGCCGCCGACCATGTGCGCGTCGGGCATGACGGCGACGGCCGAAACGCCGTCCCCCTCGTCGTCGCGAAGCGTCAGGTCCGCAACGGTGCTGGTCGGCCTGAGGACGGCCCGGGTCGCCGCGCGATGAGTCGGCGCCCAGATGGCGCGTCCCTCGCGCTCGAGAACACTTCCGGTGATCCCCGGAAGCACCACGACCATGTCCCGCAGGCCAAGCTTCATACAGGCACATCTCCTGCCGCGCGTTACGGATGCCGCCGCTCTGCCACGCCGGGCACTCTACTTGAGTGACCGCCACGGAACAGGAGACGATCATACAAGTGACCGACCAGCAAATGGATCAAGCTGAATGGCTCTCCGCCTGCGCTGCATGGCGTCGGCCGCCGGTGCGTCACCGCAGGGCGCGGTTCAGCGGTGGGCCGGCGGGCCGCGGGTCGACGTCGGGGAACGAACCGTCGCCGAACAGGACCCGGGCGGCGAGGGCGCGGCCGGGCCGGCCGCGGAGCACGGCGACAGCGGCCTCGGCGGCGGCGGGGGAGCGGATACCGGCGAACACCCGGCGCAGCAGCAGCCGCCCGCGGAAGCGGGCCCGGAAGGTGTTGCCGTCGTAGCGGTCCAGCAGGCGCTGGTCGCCGGTGCGCAGGTATCCGGCGGCGACGGCGGCGGCCAGCTCCGACATGCGCAGGCAGGGATCCAGCCCGCCGGCGGTCAGCGGCGACACCGCCCCCGCCGCGTCGCCGACGAGCAGCCCGGCCGGGCAGGCCAGCCGGCGCAGCACACCGCCGACCGGGATCGGACCGCCGCGCCGCTCGACCGGACCGGTCGGTGCCGTGCGGCCGGGAGCGCCGGCGGCGAACGCGTCCAGCAGGTGCCGGACGCCGGACCGCATCGCACCCGGGTAGCCCGCGACGCCGACGTGCGCGTGCCGGCCGTCGTCGATGACCCAGCCCAGGTAGCCGGGGGCGACCCGCGGATCCAGTACACAATGGAACGCCGGCGTGGCGGTCATCGAGGCGACCGGATGGATGAGCTCGGCGCCGACGAGCATCCGGCGGTTGACGTCCAGGCCGAGGTCGCGGGCCACCCGGGAGCGGGCGCCGTCCGCGCCGACCACGAACCGGGCCCGCACCGGCTCCGCACCCTCGAAGCGGACCACGCCCGCGGCGACACCGGCGTACCGCACGCCCAGCAGGACCTGCGCCCCGGCCGTCTCCGCCGCGCGCCGCGCATGCTCGTAGACGCCGGCCATGTCGGCCACCCGGTATTCGTCGCGGTCGCTGGTCAGCCGGATCGGTGAGCGCCGCGACGGCGGGTAGAGCAGCACGTCGCGGACACCGGGCCCGAGCAGGTGCCCAGGCACGTCGAAGTCCTCGAGGGTGCGCCGCACGAAGATCCCGGTCGTGCGGATCCCCGCCGACAGGGACCGGCGGCGGTCGACCACCAGCACGTCCAGGTCCTGCCGGGCGAGCAACCGCGCCGTGTGCAGCCCGGCGAGACCCGCACCCACGACCAGCACATCCACTACCTGCATACCAGGCGACGGTAGGGCCGGAACTGCCGCCGGACGACGGCGTGCACCGTATCCGCGCCGGACCTGCACACCACCGCCACTACCGTGGACGCATGCAACGGTTCATCACCGCCGAGCGCACCTGGCCCGAGCCCAGCCGCTGGCACGTGTACGTGCTGCCGGACCTGGACACCGACGCGGACCTGCGACGGCTGGTGGAGCAGAGCCACGCGGTGCTGGCGGGCCACCCGGCCCTGTCCGTCGTGCCGGAACCATGGCTGCACGCGACGATGCAGATGGTCACGGGCCGGGCCGGCGACGACGTCACCGAGGCCCAGCGGGCGGCGCTGACCGGCGCCCTGCACGAACACGTCGGCGGGCTCGCGCCGTTCACCGCCACCGCCGGCGCGGTGCTGGCGGGCACCTCGGGCGTGGTGCTCGACCTGGACCAGGACCTGCCCGGCGAACCGTTCGCCGTCCTCGGCGACCGGGTCCGGGCCGCGATCGGCGCGGTGTTCGGCGCCGACGGCCTGCGCTACGATCCGGGCGTCCCACACATCAGCCTGGCCTATGCGACCGGCGACGGCGACTCCGGCGAGGTGCAGGACCACCTGCGCAAGACGATCCGCCCGTCCCGCGCGCGGCTGAGCGTCGCGGCGGTGTGGCTCCTCGACGTCATCCAGGACGCGGCGCGCAGCCAGTACCGCTGGCACGAGCCGCTCGCACGCATCCCGCTGCGCGGCACCAGCCACCCGATTGATGCCCGGACTGAACCTCGGCCTCGGTCCTCCGTCAGCCATGAGCGCGACGAGGAGTGAAACGGCGCCGGTACCCTGACGGTGGACGCGGTCCCGCCCACATGCGGGCCAGGCTGCAACAGCTCGCCGAGAAGCTGTCCCAGGCCGGCCCGCGGGCGGATTGAGCGCTCCTCAGCCGGCGGTCTCGCGGGCCGCCCGCTCGATGAACGCCACCGTGGTGTCCGGGTGCGAGACGAACACCAGGTGCGAGGCGCCCTCCACCCGCTGCACGACGGCGCCGGCCCGCTCGGCCATGAACTCCTGCGTCTGCGGCGGGATGATCAGGTCGGCGCCGCTGATCAGGTCGTAGCTCGGGATCGTGTGCCACGCCTGCGGTCCGGCCGCCGGCTCCCCGAATGCGGCCGCGGCGGCCGGACGTTGCGCGATCGCGTAGACCGCGGCATCGTCGGCCGGGACGTCGGCCGCGAACCGGGAGTGATAGACCGCCGGATCGATGTACAGGTCGACCTGTCCGCCGGGCAGCGGCACCGCCTTCAGCGAGTCGTTCACCGTGCTGCCGGGGAACCGCACGACCAGCTCGCCGACGGCCTCACCGGTGCCCGGCACGAACGCGGCAATGTAGACCAGCGCCCGCACGTGCGCGCTCCCGGTGGCGGCGGCCGAGATGACCGCACCGCCGTACGAGTGCCCGACGAGGACGACGGGGCCCTCGATGCTGTTCAGCAGGGCCCTGACACCGGCCGCGTCGGCGGCGATCCCGCGCAGCGGGTTGGGTGCGGCGACCACTGGGTACCCGCCGGCCAGCAGCCTCCGAATGATCGCGTCGAAGCCGCTGCTGTCGGCGAACGCACCGTGCACGAGCACGATCGTCGGCGTCGTCTGTCCAGCCACCATGGTGTTCCTCTTTCCTCAGGTCCTGACGTGCCCTCGAGACCGACGCTAGAACCCGGTTGTGGACAGGGACTGAAACACGTCGGCCGCGCGACGCCGCGCCGTCAAGTGACCGTCAAGTCGGCCGGCAGGCGGGCCGTCGACGGCCCTCCGGCGTGGCGATGACGTTGTGTATCCCGTGGATGGACGCGTCGTTGCTATATTCCGGGGCATGCGGAGATCTCGCGGGCCTGCGCGGTACACCCCCGGCGCGGATCAGCGCTGATGCGCCCGAGCGTGTTCATCAGCCACAGCTCCCGCGACGACGCCTACGCGACGGAGCTGCGCACCCGGCTGGTGGCCGCGCTCGACGAACGGGGGCTGGACGCGTGGCTCGACGAGCGGCGGCTCGGCGCCGGTGACCGCTGGCGGGCCGAGATCTACCGGCACCTGGTCAACTGCGTCGGCGCGGTGCTGCTGCTCACGCCCGAGGCGCTCGAATCGCCGTGGGTGCGCAAGGAAGCGACCATCCTGTGCTTCCGCGGCTCGCTGAGCTCGCGGCTGCGGCTCGTCCCGGTGCTGCTCGGCACGGTGCGTGAGCACGAGGTGCAGCAGGCGTTTCCCGCGCTGTATCTCGAGGAGTACCAGTTCGAGTCGGCGCACGGGCGGGACGTCGAGGAGGTCGTGGCGGCGGTCGCCGACCGCTTCGGCCGGGACGATCCGGCGGTGCCGGAGGAGATGGCCCGCTGGACGGTGCGGGTCAAGGGGATGCTGCGGGCGGCCGACGACGACGTGGTCCGGTTGGCGGCGAGCCTGCTGCTGCCGGGCGAGGACACGGACCTCGACGACGGTCGCGAGACGCTGGCCCACGCGTTGCTGCACGGCAGCACCGAGGGCGCCTACGCCGCGCTGGCGACGCTGCGCGGGCAAGGGGTCGACCTGCGGCAGCTGGTCGAGGACGTCGTGCCGGGGTACGTGCGCGCTGAGGTCGCCGGCCCGGTCTGGGCCGCGATGCACGCCGACCCGCGGCAGGCCGTCGTGGTGAACGCGTCGATGCCGGAGACCGCGACCGTCCTGGTCCGCCGGGCCAGCTACTGCTCGCCGCATCTGATCACGATCTACGCCGGCGCGGTCGGCACCGAGCAGACCGTCGAGTCGGTCGTCGCCGACGCGCGCCGGGCACTTGCCCAGCGCTTGGGCATGCCGCAGCCGCCCGGCCAGGCGTTCCTGGCCGCGCAGCGGCTGCTCGTGGCCGTCGTGGTGAGCGCCGACGGTGTCGCCCGGCGGACCGTCGAGCGGCTGATCCAGCGGCTGCGTGCGGAGTGGCAGTCCAACGTGCTGCTGGTGCTGAGCGATCATGTCGACGGGCAGGTCGACACGCAGGTGATGGTGCGGCTCGCCGAGCGGTACGAGGCGGACCTGCTCGACCACGTCCAGGGTATGCGGTCCGTCGCGCTGCCCTGGAGCGGCTGACGAGGAATTGAGGGATGCGGGATGGAGCCGTCCGGCACGGTGTACAGGTCGCTGCTGCCGTCGCTCGTCGACGCCGCCGTCCCGGCGGGTGGCGCGGCACCGGCCGCGGCTCCGGACCGCCGCGACGGCGCGGTCTACGTGCTGACCGAGGACCTGGTGATCGCGCTCGACGTGGCGCTGGCGACCGGGCGGCCGCTGCTGCTGCGGGGCGTCCCCGGATCCGGGAAGTCGTCGCTCGCGGCGTTCGTCGCGCGCAACCTCGGCTGGCGGTATTACGAACACGTCATCACGTCCCGGACCCGGGCGCGGGACCTGCTGTACACCTACGACACCGTGCGGCGACTGGCGGACGCGACCGGGCGGGCGGCCGGCGACCCGGCGCTGCGTGACCACGAATACGTGGAGCCGGGCGTGCTGTGGTGGGCCTTCGACCGGGCCTCCGCCCGGCAGCGCGGCGGGCAGGCCGGCGTGCGCGCCGCCGAGGAGCCGTTCGCCGAGGTGAACGCGTCCCGAGCCGCCGGCCGGGCGGTGGTGCTGCTCGACGAGATCGACAAGGCGGATCCGGACGTGCCGAACGGGCTGCTGGTGCCGCTGGGCTCGACGGAGTTCCAGGTCGCGGAGACCGGCACGCTGGTCCGGCTGGCGCCGGCGACGGACGGCGTGGCCGGTGCCCCGAACCTCGTCGTCATCACCACCAACGAGGAGCGTGAGCTGCCCCCGGCCTTCCTGCGCCGGTGCATCGTCCACGAGCTGCCCCGGCCCGACCGGCCGCGGCTCGTCGAGATCGGGCGGCGGCACCTCGCGCAGGTCGGGATCGCGGCCACCTCGCTGGAGGAGCAGCTGCTCGACGCCCTGGCCCGCCGGCTGGAGGAGCTGGCGGCGCAGGCCGTGGCCGCCGGCCGGAGACCACCGAGCACCGCGGAGTACCTCGACGCCCTGGTGACGTGCCGGGCGCTCGGGGTCGACGTGACCTCCGGCCTGTGGTCGAAGATCGAGCGCCTGGTGCTGAGCAAGGACGCCGGCACCCTGGACCGGACCGTGCGATGACGGTCCCGGCGCCGCACCCCCGGGACGGCATCGTCGCCGACGTCGGCCTTGCCGACGTGGTCGCGGCCTGGGGACAGCTCGGCGGCGACGACGCCCGCGCCGCCGCGATCGCCCGCTGCCTCGGCTACGACGTCCTCCCCGCCCGGCCCCCGGCGCCGGCCCGGGCCGCGCCCGCGGACGGATCCGCGCCGCCGG
>NZ_JBFAPO010000063.1:0-68997 GCF_040676755.1 Dactylosporangium sp. NPDC049525
GGCCGCCTGCGCCGCGGCCTGCGCGGCCTGGGCCGCCTGCGCGGCGACCTGCGCCGCCTGCCCGGCCTGCGCCGCGGCCCGGGCAAGGTGGTCGGCCCGCGTGCCGTCCCACTCCGGGTGCACCGGGCGCGCCGGGCGCACCGGGCTGAGCGCCTCCGTGCCGGGCCCGAACGGCTGGACCGTGTCCCCGGGCCGTGCCGCCCGCGCGGGCGGCACGTAGGGCGCGGCCGAGGGTGCGGAGGGTGCGGCCGGCGGCGCCGACGGTTCGCGGAGCTGCTCGTCCAAACTGACCTGCCTCTACGCCGTCGGCGGGGACGCGACAAGACGCAGAGCGTAACGACTCCCCACCCGTACGTCGAGCGCGATCGCTATCATGTGCCGCATGACGGGGGTCGAGGTACACAAGGCTGTCGATGCGGCGGCGGCACTGTCCGACGAGGGGCTCATCGCGCTGCGGCGCGACATTCACCGGCACCCGGAGCTGGCCGGCGGGGAGGCCCGCACCGCCGCCCTGGTCGCCGACCGGCTGCGCGCCGCCGGGCTGGCCGTGGACACCGGCGTCGGCGGGCACGGCGTCGTCACGGTCGTCGACGGCCTTCTCGACGGCGCTGGGTCCGGCCCGACCCTGCTGTACCGCGCGGACATGGACGCCGTCGCCGACGACGAGCGGTACGTTTCCGACTTCGCCTCGCAGGTGCCGGGCGCGGCGCACCTGTGCGGCCACGACCTGCACACCGCGATCGGCGTCGGCGTTGCGGAGACCCTGGCGCGGCTGCGGGACCGGCTCGCGGGCCGGGTCGTGGTCGTGTTCCAGCCGGCCGAGGAGACCCTCGAAGGCGCCCAGGCGATGATCGACGACGGCGTCCTGGACCGCTACCCGGCGCGGGAGGCGTACGCGCTGCACTGCGCCCCGCTCCCGGTCGGCGTCATCACCGCGATGCCCGGCGCGGGCCACCCCGGCCAGGACACCTGCCACTTCGAGCTGGCGGGGCCCGGCGCCGCCGACGCCGGCCGGCGGCTGCTCCAGCAGGTCGCCGAGCTGACCACCGTCACCCGCCCGGGCTCGGCCGAGGACTTCGCCGCGCTGTTGTCCGCGCTGCAGACCCCGGACGGCCCGCTCGCCAGGTTCGTCTTCGCCGACTCGCGGCTGAACGCCGACGCCGACCCGGTCACCGCCGACGTGTGGCTGCGCGCGTGGCCCGAGTCCCGCCACCCCGAGCTGCGCGAGCAGCTGCGGCAGCTGGCCGCCGGCGCCGGCGCCACCGTGACGTTCCCCGGCCCGCCGTTCCCCGCCATGGTGTGCTCGCCGGCGCACACCGAGGCGGCCGCCGCCTACCTGCGCGACGACCCCAGCGTCGACACCGTCATGACGATGCACGCCGCGTGGCCGTTCAGCGGCGAGGACTTCGGGCTGTTCCTGCACCGGGCCCCCGGCGCCATGTTCTGGCTCGGCGTCGCCGACCCCGGCGCGGGCGTCAACGGCATCCCGCACGCCCCCGACTTCGCCGCCGACGAACGCGCCATCGGCATCGGCGTGCGGGCCATGGCCGGCCTGCTGCTGCACCGCCTGCACGCCGCCTGAGTACCTCGTCCGTGTGTACCGCTGACCGGCCGGAACTCCGTAGGGTCAGCGGGTGGTGACGAACGGCGCGGCGGGGCTCGGCATCGACTTCGGCACCTCCACCACCGTCGCGATGCTCGCCGGCGCCGACGGGGTCGCCCGGCCGCTGCTGTTCGACGCCAGCCCGCTGCTGTCCTCGGCCGTGTTCGCCGCGCCCGGCGGGGACCTGCTCACCGGCGCCGACGCGGAGCGGGCCGCGGTCGCGTACCCGGCCGCGTACGAGCCGAACCCGAAGCGGCGCATCGACGACCGCACCGTCCTGCTCGGCGAGCGCGAGATCACCGTCGTCGACCTCGTCGCGGCCGTCCTGCGCCGCGTCGGCACCGAGGCGGAGCGGTCCACCGGCGCCCCGCCGCGGACCGTCGTGCTGACGCACCCGGCGACGTGGGGTCCGACCCGCCTCGCCGTCCTCGCCGAGGGCGCCGACCGGGCCGGGCTCGGCACCGTGCGGTTCGTGTCGGAGCCGGTCGCGGCGGCCGCGTACCTCACCGGCGACCTCGGCCGGGACGTGCCGCCCGGGCAGTGCCTGGTCGTCTACGACCTGGGCGCCGGCACGTTCGACGTCAGCGCCGTGCGAGCCACCGGGGCCGGCTTCGAGGTCGTCGCCTCGGCCGGGATCGCCGACGTCGGCGGGCTCGACCTCGACGCCGCCGTCGTCGGGCTGGCCCGCGACACCGTCGACGCCGGCCCCGCCGTGTGGCAGCGGCTCGACCGGCCGCAGACCCAGCCCGACCAGGAGGCCCGCCACCAGCTGTGGCACGGCGCCCGCGCGGTCAAGGAGCAGCTGTCCCGGCACGCCACCGGCGACCTGCGGATCCCGGTCGCCGCCGCGACGATCCACGTGACGCGGGAGGAGTTCGAGGCGCTCGCGCTGCCGTACCTGCGCCGCACCGTCGACGTGACGCTGCGGACCCTCGCGGCCGCCCGGATCATCCCCGACCAGATCGCCGGGCTGTTCCTCGTCGGCGGCGGCTCCCGGGTGCCGCTCGCGGCGACCCTGCTGCACCGGGCGACGCAGATCGCGCCGAGCGTCCTGGACCATCCGGAGCTGGTGGTCGCCGCCGGCAGCCTGCGCGTCGACCTGGCGCCGCTGATCCCCGGCCAGCGCCCGCCGGGCATGCCGCTGCCGCCGTCGCCGGACGATCCGCTGACCTCGGTGCTGGCGATGCTCGAACCGCTGCCGCCGGGCCTGGCGCTGCCGGGGCCGCGGTCGCCGGAGGACGCGGCCGGGTCGACCGTCCGGCTGCCGTTCGATCCGTTGCCGCCGGCGTCCGGACCCGCCTGGGCGGACGAGCCCGTGCTCGACCCCGCGGCGGTCGCGCCGCCCTCGCTCGCGGACCGGGTCCGCGACGCCGGCGTGTGGGCGGTGCTCGCCGCGCTCGTCGCGGGGATCGCCGCCGTCGCCGTGTGGTGGCCCTCGCCGGAGCGGTCGGGGCCGTCGGGGCAGTCGGGGCAGCAGGCCCGGCCGCCGGGGCAGCAGCCGTCACTCGGGCCCGCCCTCGGCCTGTCCGCCGCCACCGAACTGCCCGGCCACAGCGGCGCGATCCTCGCCCTCGCTTTCGCCCCCGACAGCGCGACGCTGCTGTCCGGCGGCGGCGACTCCTCGGTCCGGCTGTGGGACGTCGCCGCCCACGCCGAGCGGGGCGCGCCGCTGGCCGGGCACGCCAATCCGGTGCGCGCGGTGCGGTTCAGCCCCGACGGTGCGACGTTCGCGACCGGCGGCTACGAGTGCGGCCGCAGATGGCGTACCGACACCGCGGCGCAGACCGGAGTGCCGACGGCCGTGCCGGTCACCACCGGTGCGGTGCGGGCGACCGCGGGAATCGCGGACATCGCGTTCGGCAGCGACGGCACTCCGATCGCGGTCGGCTTCGCCGGTGGGACGTTCCGGCTGTGGGACCTCGCCGCTGGCAGCGAGCTCGGCGCCCTGCCCCCGCCCGCCGCTTCCCCCACTGTGTCCTCCGCCGACGCCGTGCTCGACCCGGGTGGCCGGTGGGCCGCGTTCGGCCGTGACGGCACCGTCGAGGTGTACGCCGTGGCCGGCCGCGCCCCGGTCGCCGCGCTCATCACCAGTCCCGCCACCCGGCTCGCGTTCAGCCCGGACGGCCGCACGCTCGCCGTGGCCGCCCTCGCCGGCGGCGCCGTCGTGGTCGAGTTCTGGGACCCCGCCACGGCCACGGTCGCCGGCACCGCCCGCGACCTCGGGCACCCCGCGAAGATCACTTCCATGGTGTACGACCAGCGCGGCGCCCTCCTTGCCACCGGCGACGGCACGGGCCGCGTCGTGCTCCTCGACGTCCCCGGCCGCCGGCCGATCGCGGCCAGCGGCCCCACCGGCGCCCCGATCCAGTCGCTCGCGTTCAGCCCCGACGGGGCCTGGCTCGCCACCGGCGACAGCCGCGGCATGATCCGCCTCCACCCGATCCGCCGCTGAGCGCTGATAGGTTGCAGCCGTGGAAGGCTGGGAAGTGGCGCCGCCGGAGCGGTACGACGAGCTGTGGGCACCGTTCACCGCCCGCTACGGGTTCGTGCCGGGCGCGGTGCCGGCGATCGACGAGCCGTCGCCGTCGGTGACGTTCGACCTGTCCGGCTTCTTCACCGCGGCCGAGCAGTCGGCGTTCAACGCCACCGAACGCGCCGTGAACGCCCTGGCGCTGCTCGCCATGACCCGCGTCTTCGCCCCCGGCGAGCGCGTCGTCGCCCTGGACTGGGAGCACGACTGCCACTGGTTCCACCCCCACGTGCAGGCCGTGTCGCAGGAGCCGTTGTGGCGCCTGGTCGTGCCCAACGGCGACTACTACGCCTTCGTCAGCGAGGACGCCTCGACCGGCACCTTCGGCCACCCGTGGGAGCAGACGCTGTGCGTGTTCGGCCGGCCCATGCTCGACGCCCTCGCCCCACTGCTCACCCCGCTGCTGCCGGTCAAACGCGACCACCGCTGACGAGCCGGCGCGGCGCCGGCCGACGAGCCGGCGGACCGTGCGGCCTCGATACCCTGTGAGGGTGCGGCCGATCCTGTTCCTCGACGTCGACGGTCCGCTGATCCCGTTCGGCGCGCCGGGCCACGGCGCGCAGGGCTACGGCGCGCCGGCCACCGCACGGATCCGGCAGGCGGCGCGCGGCAACCCGCTGCTGGAGCGCCTCGACCCGCGCCACGGCCCCTGGCTGGCGGCTCTGCCGTGCGACCTGGTCTGGGCCACCACCTGGGGTGCCGACGCCAACGAGGTCATCGCCCCGCTGCTCGACCTGCCGGAGCTGCCGGTCGTCGACTGGCCCGACGAGGACGCCGCGGCCGGCCCGGTGCACTGGAAGACGCGCGGCCTCGTCGCCTGGGCCGCCGGCCGGCCGTTCGTCTGGGTCGACGACGAGATCACCGCCGCCGACCGCGAATGGGTCGCCGCGCACCACCCCGGCCCGGCGCTGCTGCACGCCGTCGACCGCCGGTGCGGCCTCACCCGCGAGGACGTCGCCGCCATCGCCGCCTGGCTCACCCCACCCTGAGCTGATCGCCGCCTACGCCCGCGAGCGGCTCGGCCACGAGCTCGCGGACTGCCTCTGGTCGGTGCTCGTCCTGGCGGACCGCTATGGCGTCGACCTACCGGCCGAGTTCGCCGCGATGACCGACGGGATCGAGCGCCACCTGGCCTGACCGCGGCGGCGCCCGGTTTTGAGCGGGCCGCGGCGAGGGTATCGCGGAGGGCATGGCCGAATACGAGGCGAACGAGGCGGCGGTGCTCTACGTGCGCAAGCTCATCGACGCGCGCCAGTACGTGCTGGACAGTGACTGGGGTGCGGCGCAGCCGAAGGCCGAGCAGCAGAACGCGTACCTGGAGCGGCACTCCTGGGAGGAGTACGCCAGGTGGCACCTCGGGCTCACCGTCGGTGCCACCGACGAGACGAAGGCGCGGTATGCGTTCGTCTGCGGCGACCTGCGCCGGGTGCACCGCAGCGGGCTGATCGCGTGCGTGTACCGGGCCTCGGAGTGGCGGCACAAGGCGGTCGAGCTGGCCGCGCACGACCTGCTCCAGCAGCTCGACGACGTCGCCGGGATCGCCGCGCGCTAGCGCCGGGCGGTCACCGGTCGGGCAGCCGGACGAACGCCACGACCGCCTCCGTGCGGGGCAGTGCCTGCTGGCGGATGGAGACGCCGGTGTGGCCGGCGTTCACGACCTGGCCGTCGCCGATGTAGAGCATGACGTGGCCGCCGTTGTTGGTGAACACCAGGTCGCCGGCCTCCAGCTGGTCGCGGGTGACGCGCTGTCCGACTTTGATCTGGTCGTAGGTGATCCGCGGCAGCTGCACGCCGGCCGCCTGCCAGGCTCGCATGACCAGCCCGGAGCAGTCGAACGTCGCCGGTCCCGCGGTGGCGAACTTGTACGGCTTGCCGATCTGCGCCTTCGCGTAGGCGACGGCGGTGGCGACCCGCGCGGCCCGGCTCGACTCGGTGAGGGTCAGCGTCTGACCGATTCTGATCAGCGTCGAGGTGCCGAGGTTGTTCAGGAGCTGCAGCTGCGCGACCGTGGTGCCGTTGCGCCGGGCCAGCCCCCACAGCGTGTCGCCGGCCTGCACGGTCACCGACTGCGGCGGGGCGGCCGGCGGGACGGGATTCGCCTGTGCGACTGCCCCCGGAGCGAGGGCGACGACGGCCGTGATGAGCACGGTTGATGTCCTGAGCCAAGCTGAAGCCATGAACGGAACATAGCGAGCGATGCTCTGATATGTCCGTCTTATCCGAATATTCGCATCACCGCGCGATGCTCAGGTGGCGCGGGAACGGGCGCCGGCCGGGCCGCGTTCGAAGCGGTGGAACGCCGCCCAGCAGCCCGCGAGGACCACCGCGAACGCCGGCAGCCACAGCACCCGCGCCGCCATCCATCCGGGCGTGTCGGGGACGGTGTGCAACCCGGGCCGGGTACCGTCCACCGCGAGCGTCACAGTGATCATCGCGGTCTGATGCCAGAGGAACACCGTCATCGCGGACAGGTTCAGCAGCGCGACCCCGGCCCACGCGACCGGGCGCGCCAGCAGCGCCCGCAGCGGGCCGAGCAGCAGCAGCGCCAGACCGCACTGCGCCAGGCCGAACGTGACCGCGGCAAGGGTCGGCGGGTTGAGGTTGGAGATGCCCTCGCCCGGCACGCCGACCATCGACGCCGGGTAGCCGAACCAGCGGATCAGCACCACGGTCGCGGCACCCCCGCCCACCAGCAGCTGCCAGCCGGTCCGGCGCAGCCGCAGGGTGCCGCGCGACCAGGCGATTCCCAGGCAGAACGGCACCAGCCAGCCCGCGGCCAGGTTGACCCAGCCGATCCACGCCGGGACGGCCGGGGCGAGCGGCCCGAAGCGCAGCACGTCGACCACGATCACCACGCTCAGCGGCCACTGCCAGTGCACCCGGGACACCAGCGGCGTCGCGGCGGTCAGCGCGGCGAAGACCAGCAGGAACCACAGCGGCGACAGGACCAGTTTCACCAGCGTGTGCACCGTGCGGTCGGTGGCGCCCGAGGCCAGCAGCCCGGCCACGACCAGCGCCCACACGCCCAGCAGCGGCGGCACCGGACGCAGCAGCCGGGTCAGCCGGGCCGCCAGCCACCGCCGGTACGGCTGCGTCCGCGGCCGGCCCGCGGTGTAGCCGCCGACCAGGAAGAACACGGCCAGGGTCTGGAACAGCCACGACACCGGCGCCAGCTCCGGCTGGAAGCGCAGCGGGCTGGCGCCACGCACGGTGTCACCGTCGGTGACCAGCGCAGTGACCAGCCAGTGGCCGAGGACGACGCCACCGATCGCGAGGGCACGCAGCCCGTCCACGGCGCGGTCACGGGTCGGCGGGGTCGCGTCCGCCACGCGAGCGGCTAGGGCATGCAGGGCCATGGATCGACGGTACGAGCGGCACCCCTGTACCGTCGTCACGCTGCGGGATCATCTCGCCGTAGCTCCCCGGTACTACATCTTCGGAAGGTTTCCGGTATCAAGGTGGGCATGAAACGTCTCTGGTGGTGGTGCGGCGGCGTGGCCGGCGTGCTCGTCGTGGTGGTCGGGTTCCTCGTCGCGACGGGCTTCCCGGGCCGGTCGGACACGCTCGCCGCCCGGCAGCGCGGCACGTGCGCGCTGCTCGCCGGGGGTCCGGAGGGCACGACCGCGCAGAGCACGCCGTATGGCGCGATCACCTCCTGCATGATGCTGGGCCGGCGCACCACGATGACCGGCGACCCGGACGGCACCGTGTTCGTGGTGCTGGAGACCGACCGCGGGCCGGTCGCGCTGCGCGTCGAGTACACCGGCGACGGCGACGGGTACATCGCCGACGCGATCGAGATCCCGCCCTACCTGGCGCCCGGCATCTCCGCCGACCTCGGCAACCGCATCAAGGACGGCATGAACCAGCGCGGCGGGCTGCACGGCGAGCCGTGGCGGGTGCACCCCACCACCGGTTGAGCCGGACGCACCCGTGCGAGGGTGGGTCCATGGACAACGCACTACCGAGCATGACCCGGCTGCTGCACCCGAACGTCGCGCCGCAGCCGGGCGGCACGCCGCTCGTCACACCGATCCACCAGACCAGCACCTACGAGCTGCCCCGCACCGCCGAGGCGGCGCAGATCGCGGCCGCGGTGGCTCCCGGCGGCTACTACACCCGCTACGGCTCGCCCAACGCCCGTGAGGCCGAGGCGATGCTCGCCGACCTCGACGGCGCCGAGGCCGCGCTGCTGGTGGGCAGCGGCATGGCGGCGGTCAGCGCGGCGCTGCTGTCCACCGTGGTCGCCGGTGACGAGGTGCTGGCGCAACGCAGCCACTACACCGGGACGCTGACGCTGCTGAGCACGATGCTGCCCGCGCTCGGCGTCGACGTGCGGCTGGTGCCGCAGGAGGACCTCGCCGCCGCGGTGCGCCCGTCGACCCGCGTCGTCTATGTGGAGACGCCCAGCAACCCGCAGCTGACCCTGACCGATCTGGCCGCGGTCCGGGCCGCCGCGCCGGACGCCGTCATCATCGCCGACAACACGTTCGCCACCCCGTACAACACCCGGCCCCTGGACTTCGGCGTCGACCTGGTCGTCCAGTCGGCCACGAAATACCTCAACGGGCACAGCGACGTCACCGCCGGCGTCGTCACCGGCTCCGCCGCGCTGGTCGCGAAGGCGTGGGAGACCGCGCGGGTGCTCGGGCCGGTCTGCCACCCGTTCGAGGCGTGGCTGCTCGCCCGCGGGCTCAAGACGTTCCCGCTGCGGATGGCCCGGCACAACGCGTCCGGCCTCGCCGTCGCCGAGTTCCTGGCCGCCCATCCCGCCGTGCGCGCGGTGCACCACCCGGGCCTGCCCGGCCACCCGCAGCGCGACCTGGCCGGCCGGCAGATGCGCGGGTCCGGCGGGATGCTCGCCTTCACCGTCGCCGATGCGGATGCCGCGACGCGGGTGCTGCGCGCGACCCGCCTGTGCCGCAACGCGGTGAGCCTCGGCGGTCCCGAGACGCTCATCACCCACCCGGCCTCCCTGGTGTTCGCCCACCAGAGCCCGGAAGAGCTCGCGGCGTCCGGGGTCGACCCGGCGATGCTGCGGCTGTCGGTGGGACTGGAGGAGCTCGAGGACATCCTCGCCGACCTCGCCCAGGCGCTGTCCACAGTGGACGCTTGATCCAACTGGCAACCGGTGGCAAACGGTTGTCGACGGAAAGAACGCGCTGCTAGCGTCGGGTTTCATCCCATTGGAGATGCTCGATTCCACCGCCAAGGAGTTGCTATGAGCATCAGGTCCATGCTGCCCCGTGCCCGGATTCGTCCGGGCCGGCGCATCCTCGTCGTCGCCGTCACGACGGCGGTGCTAGCCACCATCGGAGGGCTCGGCACCGCCGCCGCGGCGGACGACCCGCCCCGCACGCAGTACCACGAGATGCACGCCAACTGCACCGTCAACCACCGGCTCGGCGACGACCCCATCGTGTTCCCGGGGCTCGCCGGCGCCTCCCACAACCACTCGTTCATCGGCAACCCGGCCACCAACGCCAACTCCACCCCGGCGTCGCTGGTCGGCGGCGCCACCTCCTGCGAGGACCAGCTGGACGCGTCCGGGTACTGGTTCCCGACGCTGCTGCAGAACGGCAACCCGGTGCTGCCGGACAAGCCGACCGTCTACTACAAGTCCGACGTCAAGGACTACCGCACCGTCAAACCGTTCCCGGCGGGTTTCAAGCTGCTCGTCGGCGACGCCAAGACCCCGGACGCCGCGCACTTCACCGGCAACTGGCAGTGCCCCGGCTACAAGGGCAACGAGATCCCCGCGTCGTGCCCGTCGGGCTCGTCGCTGGTCGTCCGGATGACCGCTCCGAGCTGCTGGGACGGCGTACACCTGGACACCGCCGACCACAAGTCGCACATGGCGTGGCCGGTCAGCGGGGTCTGCCCGACCTCGCACCCGGTGCCGCTGCCGATGCTGGAGATCAAGCTGCCCTACAAGCTGCCCGGCGGGAACACGTCGAACCTGGCGTACTCCTCCGGAGCCAGCTACACGTTCCACTACGACTTCATGAACGGGTGGGACGCGGCTCGGCAGGCGTATCTGGTGACCTACTGCATCAACGGCGGGCGCCAGTGCAACGGATACGGACAGGGGTGATCTGAGACCGGCCCGGAAGCCGTCCGCCAACGGCTTCCGGGCCCTGGTCCGTCCGTAGCTGCGGCACGGTGCGAACCTGCTCGCCGCCCGGACGGACGCGACACGCCGCGGAGCCGGGCCGGGCGGCCGGAACCCGTTGGAACGTGGCAGGCGGGGCGCTGTCGCCGGGTCCGTGGCGGACTTAGCGTCGCGGCATGTTCATCTTGGGGCCCGTGCTCATCGGGCTGCTCTACGCGGCCGCCAACTCGTTCGTGCCCGAACGGCATCGCCGGCCGTTCAACGCGCTGATGATCGCCGGGGCCGGGGCGGCGTACATCAGCGGCGGCACCTTCGGACCCGGCGAGCTGGTGTTCACGACCGTGATGACGTTCGTCGCGTTCCGGGGGCTGGGGTCATGGCGCTGGATCGGCGTCGGCTGGCTGCTGCACACCGCGTGGGACGTGGCGCATCACGTGCGGGGCGAGCCGCTGCTGCCGTTCGCGCACGACTCGTCGTTCGGGTGCGCGATCTGCGACCCGGTCATCGCGCTGTGGTGCTTCGCCGGCGGCCCGTCCGTCGCGGACGTCGCCCGCCGGCTACAGCGGCGTCGCGCGCAGGGTGATGCGGGTGAACGACCCGACGTGGATGTGGTCGCCGTCGGCCAGCGGGACGGGCAGCTCGGGCTGGATGGGGTCGGTGGCGTCGTTGACGAACGTACAGTTGGCGGAGCGTAGGTCGACCACCGCCCAGCCGCCGTCGGGCTGGGCGACGAGCAGCGCGTGCAGGTGCGACACGGCGATGTCCTCGGGCGGGCCGGCCAGGTCGATCTCGGGGTAGCTGCCGCGGGAGCGGCTGCGCCGGCCGATGAGGACCTGCTCGCCGGTGAGCGGGAACCGGCGCTCCGGGCAGAACCGCGGGTAGACGATCGTGGGATCGGGTCCGTTCCAGCCCTCGACCCGGTCGAAGTGGGCCCGGTCGGCGGAGACCACCACGTGCCACCCCGCGGCCGTGGCGGTGCCGTTCGTGGCGGGACCGGCGGGCGCGGGACCGGCCGACGTCACCGTGGACACGGCGAGCGTGGCCTCCTGCACGTCGCCCGGCGTCGCGGCCACGGCCGGGCCGGCAGTGGCCGCCGGGAAGGGCGTCGTGGCGGTGGCCGCCGCCGTGGGCACCGGGGCGGCGAGCGCGTCGAAGCCGTCGACCTCGCAGAACCGCCCGGTCATCGGTGTCCCGCACTCGGGGCACGCGCCCGGCTGGGCCGCCGGGCCCGCCGCCGCCCGGGGCGACGCCCAGGCGGCGGTCCCCGGCGACGACGCCGACGACGGCCCGGCCGGCTCCTGCCCAGAAGGCCCAGAAGGCCCGGCAGGCCCGGCGGGTCCGGCCGTCATGGCGGCGCCGCAGACGTCGCAGTAGTCGGTGGTCTCCGACTCGTGGCCCTTCGGGCAGGCGGCCATGATGGTCTCCTTCAGCTGGGGCGGACGCGCGTCGTCTTGCGGGACCCGATCGCCGCGATCTCCGCGTCGATGTCCACGTCCTTGTTCTCGGAGCGGCGTTTGAGCTGCACCGTCCCGGTCCGGGCGTCCTGGACCTCGACGACCCGGGCGAGCAGCTGCACGGTGTCGGACCGGCCGGACTCGGTGGCGAGCTGGACGGCCCGGCCGAGCCGGGCGGTCGCGGTGACGGTGTCGCCGGCCTCCCGGGCGGCGAGGCCCTCCTGGATCGCGGAGGCGAGCTCGGCGGCGCCGGTGTAGTGCGCGACCCGCTTGTTGAGCCGGGTCGACTTCGCCTCTTCGTCGGTCCACACGGCGCGCACGAGGCCCTTGGCGAGGACCTCCTCGCCGCGCACCACGCTGACGCGGGCGACGAGCTTCTCCTCGCCGACGACCCCGACGGTGCCCGGGTCGAGCTCGACGGACAGGTGATAGTCGCGGCTCTCCGCCCCCCACGCGCCGGTCGGGTAGTCGCCGACGCGCGCGCTGACGTTGGTGCGCCGGTCGGTGAGGTCGAGGATTTCGGGGTGTACCTGTTTGACGAAGCGGATCCGGGCGCCGACCGGGGTCCACAGGCGCAGGGCCACACCGGCGACGGTCTTGCCCATGGCGGCCTCGATCATCGAGCGGAAGTCGGCCTCGAGACCGGCCGGGTCCTTCATGCCGTCGGCGGTGCCGAGCAGCGCGTCGGCGACCTTGATGAGCTCCGCGGCGCTCCAGCCCTGGCCGACGCCGCGGCTGTCGCAGACGAACAGGCCGGCGCACTGGTCCAGGGCCGCCTGGAAGGTGCGGGTGGACTCGCCGTTGCGGCCGTCGGTGAGCAGGATCGCGTGCCGGATCTCGGCCCGGTCGGCCAGGAACAGCTCGCGGGCGAGCGTGAGCCAGGTGCCGATCTGGGTGCCGCCGCCGGCCCGCAGGTGCCGGATCGCCTGTTTCGCGGCGGCGCGGGTGGTGGCGTCGGCGACGGCGAGGACCTGCTGCTCCGGGTACACCATCTGGGCCCAGTCGGTGCCGGCGACGACCGCGAACGCGACGCCGTCGCGCAGGGTGTCGACCGCGACCGCGGCGGCCTTGCGCGCCTCGACGATCCGTTCGCCGCTCATCGACCCGGAACAGTCGATCATGATGACCTCGGCGGCGGGTGCGCCGGCCGCCGCGCCGGTGCCCGAGCCCGTGCGGGCCGTGACGGTGACGACGGCGTCGGCCACGGTGGCGCCCTCGGGCAGGAACTCGTTCTGGAAGACTTCCGCTACGACACCGCTGGACTCGTCGGTCATGGCCGCGGCGCTCCTCTCGATGGTTCGGGGTCGAACGGGACGGCGGCGACGGTGATGTTGTCCGCCCCGCCGGCGTCGCGGGCGAAGGCCGTCAGCCGCCGGACGAGCGCGGGTGCGCCGCCATTGCCCTCGACGGCGTCGGTCCACGCGGGGTACCGGGTGAGCCCGTCGCTGCTGAGCAGCAGCACGCCGGCGGTGGCGGGGCGCAGGGTGGTGAGGTGCGGGTCGCCGGCGGGCGCGTCGGCGCCGAGCCACCGGGTCAGCGCGGCGGCCTGCGCGGACAGTCGCAGCGCGCCGGCGTCGACCCCGGCCGCGGCGAGCTGCCCGGCCAGGGAGTCGTCGACGGTGAGGCAGCGGGCGCCGTCACTGTCCAGCCAGTAGGCCCGGCTGTCACCGACCCACCCGACGGTGAGCTGCCCGTCCTCGACGACGGCGGCAAGGAACGTGCAGGCGGGCGCGTCGATCGGGGCGCTGGAACCGGCGAGCTTCGCGACCGCGGCCGCCGCCGACCGGTACGCACCGGCGATGTCGCCACCGCCGACGAGCACCCCGATCGCCTCGACGACGGCGGTGGTCGCGGCGGCGTCGGAGTCCGGTGCGCTCGACACCCCGTCGCAGACGACGACGGCGCGGCGCCCGCCGGCCACGCCGATCGCGTACGCGTCCTCGTTGCGGCTCTTGCGCAGCCCCCGGTCGGTGACGGCGGCGACGCCGGGCAGGTCGTGCTCGGCGTGGTCGCTGCCGGCGTTGCGCCGGCGCCCGCAGCCGTCGCAGTATCCGTCGCCGCCGACCGCGGTCCCGCACGCGACGCACGGCCCGTCGACGGCCCGCGACGACAGCCACACACCGCCGGCAGCGCCGGGCTCAGCACCGCCGCGCGAAGCGGCGCCAGGGGACGGCGGGACCTGTGGTCGCTCCTCCCCCAGACGTTGGTCAATGTGACCTGCGTCCAATTGACCAACGTCTCCGCCGGCCGCCGAAAACCCGTCCGCCGCCGGGGAACCGTCCACCGCCAAGGAGCTGTCCGCTGCCGGGGACAGTGGGGTGCCGCACGACTCGCAGAAACGGTCACCGTCCACGGTGGACGCCGCGCACGCCGGGCAGGCGGCCGTCACAGCCAGGTCCTCGGGCGGATCCGGTTGGCCTGGTCGACGAGGTCGATGCGGGTCTCCCGGTCGGGGGCGACCTTCGCCAGCACCCGGAACGCGTGTTCCAGGCCGAGCCGCAGGTCCCGCTCCGCCAGCCGGTGGGTCAGCACGGTCGCGGTGCCCGCGTGGCCGGCCTGTACCCAGGCGAGGGCGGTGCGCAAGGTCTCCACGGTGAGCCGGGCGCGGCGCTCGACGTCCAGGCCGAGGCGTTCGACCCGGCCGGAGACGTCCAGCAGGTCGGGCTCCGCGAGGCTGGCGACGGGCGCGGCGAGCCGGGCCCGGACCGCGGCGACCTGCGCCGAGACGCTGTGGCTGGAGCTGTCGGGGACCGCGTCGAGGATCGCGACGGCGCCGGACAGGTCGTCGCGTTCGGCGAGGATCCGGGCGACGCCGAACGCGGCGCTGACGAACGTCCGGTCGGTGCGCCAGACCGCCGCGTAGTGGCGCAGCGCGGTGTCCGTGTCGCCGGCCGCCTCGGCCGCGGCGGCGAGGGCGAGCTGCGGGGCGAGCTCGCCGGGCAGCGCGCCGTAGACGGCGTCGAAGGCGGCCCTGGCCTCGTCGGGCCGGCCACCGGCGAGCGCGGCCATGCCGCGGTACCAGTCGACGCGCCAGTCAGGGTCGGTGACGGCGGCCAGGTCGGCGGCGGCGCCGTCGAGGTCACCGGCGGCGATGCGGGCCCGGATGACGGCGAGCGCGACCTCGACCCCGTCGGCGCCGACGGAGGACAGCGCCGACGACAGCATCGCCGGGTCGGCGGTCTGCATCGTCGCCAGGATTGCGGCGCCGGGGTCGGCGGGGTCGACGGTCGGCACCGGCAGCGCCGCGACGATCTCCGCCCCGTCCGGCCGCGCCGCCGCACCGCCGCTCCGGGCCGCACCGCCGTTCTGACCAACGCCACCGTTCTGAACGGCACCACCGTTCTGAACGGCACCACCGTTCTGAACGGCGCCGGCGGTCTGGGCGGCAGCGGTGATCTGGAGCGTGCCGGCGTTCTGGACGGTGCCGGCGGGCCGCACGGACTCGGCGGTGATGACGCCGGCCATGGTGCCGAACGCCCTGCGTTCGCCGGTGAACTGGCTCGACACGCTCGGCCGCGGCTGCCCGTCGCCGGCGCTGAGCACCTGCCGGAGCACGCCGGTGAGCTGCTCGGCCATCTCCGCGGCGGAGCCGAACCGGCGGGCCGGGTCGGGGTCGGTGGCCCGCAGCAGCAGCCGGTGGTAGGACTCCTCGCGGGCCAGCAGCGGCACGCTCGCCGCGTCCGGCAGGTGGTCGGCGAACGTGGTGGTGAACCCGCGGAAGTCGAAGCTGAGCACCGCCATCGACCGGGCCACGGTGTACAGGTCGGAGGCAACCGACGGCCCGACCGAGGCGACTTCCGGGGCCTGGTAACCGACGGTGCCCCACACGGCGCTGACGTCGTCGTCGGCGCGCCGCACCGCGCCGAGGTCGACGAGCTTGACCCGCTGGTCGGTGTGCAGCGCGTTGTCGGGCTTGAAGTCGCAGTACAGCAGCTCCCGCTCGTGCAGGTAGCCCAGCGCCGGCAGGATCTCCAGGGCGTAGGCGATGACCTGCGTCAGCGGCAGCGACTGGCGGACCCCGCCGGTGACCGGGCGGGCGAGGAAGATGTCCCGCAGCGACAGGCCGCCGACGTACTCCATGACGATGTAGCCGACCCGGTCGCCGCTGCGCGGGTCGGGGTGCGACACGAAGTCGTAGATCTTCACGATCGACGGGTGGTCGACCTCGACCAGGAACCGCCGTTCGGTGATGGCGGCGGCGGTGGCGTCGGCGTCGCCGGAGTCGATGAGTCCTTTGAGGACGACCCAGCGGTCGCTCACCTCGTCGCCGACGTTGCGGTCCCGGGCGAGGTAGATCCAGCCGAGGCCGCCGTAGGCGATGGCGCCGAGCACCTCGTACCTGCCGGCGACCACGGCGCCGGGCGGCAGCGAGGGGCGGAAGCTGTACTGGGTGCGGCAGTTCGTGCAGAACCCCTCGACGAGCCCGGGCCTGCCGTCGCGGGAGCGGCCGACGGGCTGGTCGCATTTGCCGCAGAACCGGCGGTGCTCCGGCACCTGCGGGTCGGGCAGGACCGCGCCGGCCGGGTCGCGGCGCGGCACGACCGGCAGCGCGGCCAGCACCGCAGCACCTCGACCCCGGCCGGTCGTGCGACCCGAGGTGCGCCCTGCGATGGACGGCGTCGAGCCCTCGGTCACCGGCGCCGGCGGCGCGGCGGCGGCCCCGGCCTCCTTGTGACCGCACTCGTCGCAGTACCCGTCCTCGTCGTACGAGCCCGGGCAGCCGGAACGCGAACAGCGACTCATGTCGCACTCCCTTCGGCGGCGCCGGACAGCGCCTGCTGGTACGCGAAGACGGCTCTGGTCGCCGCCCGCAGGTCGCACGGTGCCGCCCACAACAGGTCGCGGGCGGCACGGTACCGCTCGATCAGGTCGGGCTCCTCGACGCGGTCGAGCCGGACCGCCTTCGCCCGGTATGCCTCCAGCCGGCCGCGCAGCTCCTCGCGCCGGTCGAGCAGGCCGGTGGCCGCCGCGACCCGGTCCTCCGCGGCGGTGACGGCGGCGCCGAGGTCCCGGTCGACGGCGGCGATGCGCCGGTCGAGCGCGGGCCAGCCGGCCAGGTCGAGCGCGTCGGTGGCGCGGACGACGTCGGCGACCGCGGCCCGCCACCGGTCGTGGACGTCGGCGGCGTCGGGCAGCCCGGCGTCGGCGATCTTCGCCATGGCCGTGGCGCGGGCCTGGCGGGCCCGCTGCTCCGCGGCGGCGAGGGCGTCCAGGAGCATGTCGAGGCGGGTGAGGCGGCCGGGCAGCGCGACCCGCAGCGCGGCCAGCTCCGACAGCCGCCGGACCGTCGTGGCGAGCTCGTCGCGCAGCGCCGACCAGGCGGCCTCGTCGACGGTCAACGGGTCGTGCAGGGCTTCGCCGTACACCTGCTGCAGCCGCTGCCGCAGCGGTCCGGTGGTCGGGGTGTGGTCGGCGCCGAGCCGGTGGTGCGCGGCGACGGCCGCCTCGAGGGCCGTGTCCAGCTCGATGATCCGCTCGGTGAGCGCCGCCCTGGCCGCCCCGATCCGGTCGAGGGCGTCGACGGTCTCGGCGCACCGCCGCTCCAGGTCGGCGAGGAACGCGGCGGGCGGCAGGTCCGGCAGGCCGTCGAGCGGGTCGACCGGCACGAGGGCCGCCAGGATGCGGGCGGCGTCGGCGTCGCGGTGCCGGCCGCTCAGCGCCCGCAGCCGCTCCAGGACGTCCCGGGCCGCGACGAACCCGGCCCACAGCCGGCCGACGTCGACGCCGGAGCACAGCCTGGCCGTCGCACCGCGCGGCTCGACGCCGCGCAGCAGCGCGTGGGTCGGGTGGGTGTCCACGGTGTACAGCGCAGCGGCCAGCCGGTCGTGCGTGGCGGCCAGCTCGGCGATCACCCGGTCGGTGTCGGTCCGCATGCCCCGGCTAGTCCCGGTACTTCGCGGGCGGGGGCGCGGGCACCGGCCCGTACTTGGCGAACCACTGGCTGTAGATCCGGGTCCAGGTGCCGTCGGCCCGGACCCGGTCGAGGACCCCGTTGACGAATCGGACCAGCTCCGGCGTGTCGAGGGGCATCGCGACGCCGGACGGCTCGTCGCTGACGGATGCCCCGACGACCTCGGTGTTGGGGTCCTGCGCGGCCAGGCCGAGCAGCAGCACGTCCACCGTGGACACCGCGTCGACCTGCCCCTGCTGCAGCAGCACCAGGCAGTCCAGGGTGCTGTCGGTGGCGACCGCGATCGGTTTCGACGGCTGCTTCATGATGGTGACGATGCTGGTGCTCCCCCGCGTCGCGCACACCTTGCGCCCGGCGAGATCGGCGAAGTCCTTGATGCCGGAGTCGCGGTTGACCAGCAGCCGCTGTGCGGAGGTCAGGTATTCGGTGGAGAACGCGACCTGCTGCATCCGCTCGCAGGTCGCGGTCATGGTGCGGATCACCATGTCGACCTCGCGCCGCTGCAGGACCGGGATCCGGTCGGCGGTGGTGATCGCGCGCCACTGGATGGCGTCGGGGTTGCCCAGCAGCGCCCTGGCGATCTCCCGGGCGAGGTCGATCTCGAAGCCGACGACCTGCCCGGTGATCGGGTCGGCGTAGCTGGTGAGGTACGCGTTCTGGTCGATGCCGACGATCAGCCGGCCCCGCTCGGCGATCCTCGCCATGGCGGTGCCGGCCGGCATCTTCCCCGGCTGCGGCAAGGACGCCGGCGGGCGGAGGCTGGCGCGCGGGTCGCACGCCGGCGGTGACGTGGCCGGCGGGCTCGGCATCTCCGCGGGGTCCTGCACGTTGAGGGGCCGGGGCACGGCGGCGGCGGCCGAGCTGTCCACCGCCGGGGTCGCCGGGTCCTGCCCGCAGCCCGCCAGCAGGGACAGCACGGATAGCAAGGACAGCGTGGCGACGATCCTTGTCATTCTCATCGGTACTCCGCGATCCGCTGGTTCAGGCCGAACGCGGCGGCCGCCGCGACGGCGAGGGCGAGCAGCGCGACCGCGACGTCGGCGCCGCCGAGCGCGTCACCGGCGCTGGTCGCCTCCCGGTCGAAGCGGCGTCCGCCGCCGGCGATGCCCTCGGCGAGGGCCGCGTCGAGCCGGCCGGCGACGCTCGCCGCGCTGGCGTCACCGACGGTGGCGAGCTTCACCGCCTCGGTGTGCTGGCTGCTGTCATCGAGCTTGCGGACCTCCTGGTGGATGCGCAGCCAGTCCGCGGCGTGCTGCTGGGCGCTCTGCACGGACGCGCGGGCCGCGGCGTCGGGTGCTTCGTCGTGCGCCCGCTGCAGCAGGCCACCCTTGCCGTCCTTGCCGGCGAGCCGCTCCATCATGACCGTGAAGTCCTGCTCGAACGCCTTGCCGTCGCCGCGGGCGATCAGCGTCAGCCCCTCGTCGGCGCGGGCCTGCAGGGCGGTGATCCGCGCCTCGGCGAGCAGCCCGGCCTGCTCGGACCCGCCGTCGCGGCCGGTGCTGATGTGCCCGGCCGCGCCGCTGGTGGCCGCCGCCAGCCAGCCGAACGCGACGATCGCGGCGAGCGTGGCGAGAATCATGCCGCGGTTGAGCCGCCGGTTCGTCAGGCGCACCAGGTACCGCTGGGTCAGCGCCAGCGCACCGAGCAGCGCCAGCCCGAGCAGGGTCACTGTCCACGGCCACCGGGCGACGGCCCGCTGCGCGTCGGACAGGCGGGTCGCCTCGGCCCGGAACAGCTCCTGCGCCGCCGGCAGGATCGTCTGCCGCATCAGCGCCGACGCCTCCCGCAGGTAGGCGCCGCCGAGCGGAATGCCCTGCCGGTTGTAGGTGCGGGCCGACTCGACCAGGCCGGTGTAGACGGGGATCTGCCGGACGAGGACGCCGAGCGCCGCCGC
The DNA here is from genome assembly GCF_040676755.1 of Dactylosporangium sp. NPDC049525. Lineage (NCBI taxonomy): Bacteria > Bacillati > Actinomycetota > Actinomycetes > Micromonosporales > Micromonosporaceae > Dactylosporangium > Dactylosporangium sp. NPDC049525. The sequence continues at coordinate 19,505 of NZ_JBFAPO010000063.1, forward strand.
GCTGCGGCCCTCCGCGCTGTGCAACGCGACCGTCAACGCCGAGGACGCCCTGGCGATGTCATCCAGGTAGCGCTTGCGCAGCTGCGCGGGCTCGACCCCGTTGCCGAGGAACGCGCTGGCGGCGGTCGCGTCGGCGTCGGACAGCGACCGGTAGATGTCCTGCGCCTGCAGGCTGAGCGGCCCGCTGCGGTCGGTCACGTCGCGGACCAGCCCGACGCTCGCCCGCATCGTGAGGACGCCGGCCAGCCCGAACGCGAGGCCGAGCACGACCACGACGGCCGTCAGCGTGGTGAGCCGGCCCGGGCTCGTCGCGGCCCGGCGGATGAGTCGACGCCACGCGGTTGCCAAGAAACATCTCCCCGTCTCGATGATGTCCCCGAACATAGACGGAGACGTCAACCATCCGACAACCAGGCGGGGCGAACTCCCGGCTTCGTGCCAAAGACCGGCGGACGGCTGAACCGGCGGCCGGAATCCTGCGTTCTGTATCCCATGTCATTTCGCCACTTACTCGTGGTCGTCGCGGCGGCCTCAGCCGTTGTGGTGACCGGCTGCACACCTTCGCCGCGGTCCACCCCGTCCTCGACGACCTCCGCGAACGTGGACGAACCGCAGGACGCCACCTCCGCCGAGCCGTCCGTCGACCCGTCCGCGGCCGAGGCCGCCGACCCCGCCGCCGCGCCGGCCCGCAAGGCCCTCGACGCGCACGCCGGTGACGTGCGCGCCACCGGCGAGGACCGGTTCTCCTTCTACGGCAGCCGCCTGGACGACGCCGGCGGCGGCGCCCACGTGCGCTACACCCGCACGTACCGCGGGCTGCGCGTCCACGGCGGCGACATCGTCGTGCACACCGGGCCGGGCGGCGCGTACAAGGGCGCGTCCAACAGCCTGGCCAAGCCGCTGCAGGTCGACATCACGCCGAAGGTCTCCGCGACCGACGCCATGGCCGCGGCGAAGTCCCACTTCACCGGCAAGGTCGCCGGCACCGGCGCGCCCCGGCTGCTCATCGACGCGTCCACCGGCGTCGGCCGGCTCGCCTGGGAGAACGTCGTCGAGGGTGTCGCCAAGGACGGGCAGACCCCGTCGCGGCTGCACGTGCTCACCGACGCGCACAGCGGCGGGCTCATCAGTTCCTGGGACGAGGTCGAGACGGTCACGGGCAGCGGCAACAGCCTGTACAGCGGCAAGGTCGGCATCGACACCCAGAAGTTCGGCACCACGTTCCGGCTGACCGACACCACGCACGGCCGGGGCACCGTCTGTGACATGCAGCACCAGGAGTCTGGCAGCTGCAAGCTGTTCACGGACGCCGACAACACGTGGGGCGACGGCAAGACCACCGACCCGGCGTCCGCGGCCGTCGACGCCGCCTACGGCGCCGCGGTCACCTTCGACTACTTCAAGTCCGTGCACGGCCGCCGCGGCATCGGCGACAACGGCCGCGGGGTGCCGTCCCGGGTGCACTTCGGCGACGCGTACGTCAACGCGTTCTGGGACCGGGGCCAGATGACCTACGGCGACGGGCGTGACAACACCCACCCGCTCGTCCAGCTCGACATCGCCGGGCACGAGATGAGCCACGGCATCACCGAGAAGAGCGTCTCCGGCGACCTCACCTACGCCGGCGAGTCCGGCGGTCTCAACGAGGCGACCAGCGACATCTTCGGCACGATGGTCGAGTTCTACGCCAACAACGCCGCCGACCCCGGCGACTACCAGATCGGCGAGAAGATCGACATCAACGGCAACGGCACGCCGCTGCGCTACATGTACAACCCGGCCCTGGACGGCGAGTCGCACAGCTGTTGGTCGACCGCGACCGCCGGGGTCGACGTGCACCTGTCCTCGGGCGTGGCCAACCACTTCTTCTTCGACCTCGCCGAGGGCACCGGCAAGACCGCGTTCGGCACGTCACCGGTCTGCGGTTCCGCGGCCGGGGTCACCGGCATCGGCCGGGCCAAGGCGGAGAAGATCTGGTACCGGGCCCTGGACGTGTACTTCACCTCGAACACCGCCTACGTGAACGCGGAGAACCCGGGCAACACCGCCCGCGCGTACACCCTGCAGGCGGCCGCCGACCTGTACGGCAGCTGCGGCGCGGAGTACAAGGCGGTCCAGAAGGCGTGGACGGCGGTCAACGTGGCGGGTGCCGACGCCGCCTGCGCATAGGATCAGCGCCATCGGGTAGGCATGGTCGAGCGCTGGAGGGTGACGGATGAATCCACTCGTGCGGGTCGAGGACGTCGGGGACGGCGTCACGCTGCTCGACGCGCGATGGACGCCGCAGCCGCCTCCGGCGCTCGACCGGTTCCGGGTCGCGCACCTGCCCGGCGCCGGGTTCGTCGACCTCGACACCGACCTCGCCGCGCCACCCGGCGCCGGCGGCCGGCACCCGCTGCCGACCGCCGCGGCGTTCCAGGCCGCGATGCGCCGCCTCGGCGTCAGCGACGGCACCCCGGTGGTCGTCTACGACGACCGGGACGCCTCCGTCGCGGGCCGCCTGTGGTGGATGCTGCGGCACTGGGGGCACCGCGACGTGCGGGTCCTCGACGGTGGCATCGCCGCCTGGGTCCGCGCCGGGCGGCCCACCGAGTCCGGCGACCCGGTGCCGGTGCCGCCGGGCGACTTCACCGCCGGCGAGCCCCGCGACGACCTGCTCACGGCCGAGGACGTGCCGGCGTTCGTCAAGGACGGGGTCCTGCTCGACGCCCGGCTCGGGCCACGCTTCCGCGGTGAGGTCGAGCCCCTCGACCCGGTCGCCGGGCACATCCCGGGCGCGGTGTCGGCGCCCACGTTCGACAACAGCGACGCCGACGGGCTGTTCCTGCCGCCGGAGCGGCTCCGCGAGCGGTTCGCCGCCCTCGGCGTCACCGACGACCGGCCGGTCGCCGCGTACTGCGGCTCCGGGGTGACCGCCGCCCACGAGATCCTCGCCCTGGAGCTGGCCGGGTTCACGCCGCGGCTGTATGCGGGATCCTGGAGCGACTGGATCACCGACCCGGACCGCCCGGTCGCGACCGGGCCCTGACGGGACACCGCCGCGCGCGGATCGGGTGGACAATGCGGCCATGCAGGATGACCTCCAGTTGAGCACCGGCGAGCGGGTGCTGTGGACGGGTGAGCCGCAGCGCGTTCCATTGTTCGAGCGCACCGACTGGGCGATCGTGCCGCTGTCGCTGGTGTGGTTCGCGTTCGTCCTGGTCTGGGAGGCCGCCGCGATCGCCACCGGGCCGGTGTTCATGCAGGTGTGGGGCGGGCTGTTCCTCGTCTTCGGGCTGTATTTCACCGTCGGCCGGCTGTTCGTGCGGCAGGTGCAGCGGCGCTCGACCACCTACACCGTGACGGACCGCCGCATCGTGGCGCAGCGGCGCCGGCCGTGGCGCCGCCGCACCGAGGTCTACCTGCGGATGTTGCAGCCGCCGGTGATGCGCGAGGACGCCACCGGCGACACGGGCAGCATCGCGTTCGGCGAGTTCCCCGGGGTCATGGACGCGCTGCGGGACGTGGGGATGCAGCGCTCGTGGCGGCGCGCCGAGCAGCGGCCGATGGTGCTGCACGGCATCGCCCGGCCGCGGCACGTCCGCGAGGTCATCGCCCAGGCGCAACGCTGAGGCTGGGCGCTCTCACGAGAGCTGGGCGCTCACACGAGGGCTGGGCGCTCTCAACGAAGGCTGGGCGCTCTCAGGAGTCGAAGCCGAGGCCGAGCCGGTCCAGGGTGCGCAGCCACGCGTTGCGGCGGCCCTCGTGCCGGTCCGCGCGGGCGATCGACCACCGGGTCAGCTGGATGACGCCGGAGCGCACCGGCTCCGGCGGGAACGGCACCGGTTTGGCGCGCACCATCCGCAGCCGGGTCAGCGGCGTCGGCTCGCCGCCGAGCAGGTCCAGCATCACCTGCGCGCCGAAGCGGGTCGCGCCGACGCCGAGTCCGGTGAAGCCCGCCGCGTAGGCGAGTCGCCCGCCGTACCCGGTGCCGAAGAACGCGCAGAACCGCGAGCAGGTGTCGACGACCCCGCCCCAGGCGTGCGTGAACCGCAGGCCGTCCAGCTGCGGGAATGTCTCGAAGAAGTGCGCCGCCAGCTTGTCCGATGTGGACGGTCGCTGGTCGTAGGCGGGGCGGATCGCGCCGCCGTTGTAGTAGACCGCGTCGTAGCCGCCCCACAGGATGCGGTTGTCGTCGGTGAGCCGGTAGTAGTGGAACTGGTTGGCGGCGTCGCCGATGCCCTGCCGGCGCGCCCAGCCGATGGATGCCCGCTGCGCCTCCGTCAGGGGTTCGGTCATGAGCGCGTAGTCGTACACCGGGACGATGAACGGCCGGACCCGCCGCAGCGGCGACCGGAAGGCCCCGGTGCCGAGCGCCACCTTCGCCGCGGTCACCGTGCCGTCGGGGGTACGCAGCCGCAGCCCGCCGCCGGCCTTGCCGATGTCGGTGACCCGGGTGCCCTCGTGGAACCGCACCCCGAGCGACGCGCACGCCTCGGCCAGGCCCCACGCGAGGCGCGCCGGGTCGAGCATCGCGGTGCCGTCGCGGTCCCACACGCCGGCCTCGTAGGTCGCCCCGCGCACCTCCGCCCGGATCGCGTCCCGGTCGAGGAACTCGACCCGCCGCCCCAGCCGCCGCGAGATGTCGAGGCCCTCGCGGAGCCCGTCGACCTGCCACGGCGCGGTCGCCACCGACAGCTCCCCGGTCCGCTCGAAGCCGCAGTCGATCTTGTGACGCAGCAGTGCCGCCTCGATCCCGTCGAGGTTCTCCCGGCCCAGCCGCTCCAGGGTCTCGATCTCGTCCGGGAACCGCTCGACGCCGTTGGCCAGGCCGTGGGTGAGGCTGCCGGCGCAGAAGCCGCCGTTGCGCCCGCTGGCCGCCCAGCCGATCCGCCGGCCCTCCAGGACCACGACGTCGAGGCCGGGGTCGCGCTCCTTCGCCAGCAGCGCCGTCCACAGCCCGCTGAACCCGCCGCCCACCACCGCCAGGTCCGCGGTCGTCGCCCCGCGCAGCGGCGGGTGCGGGTCGGGGCGGTCCCGGTCCAGCCAGAACGGGGTGCTCTCGGCGTCGCGCAGCGCGGGATGACCCATTGCCGCACTCTACGGTGACGCACCGTCCGGCGGGCGTCGATACACTTTGCGGGTGGCCGCGGACGACCTGCTGTTCGTCGTGCTCGACGGTGCCGGCGGCTGCCTCGTCGCCCTCGACGAGCCGCTCCTGGCCGGGCCCGTGTCCCGCACCGGCCGCGACGGCCTCATCCACCTCGTCCCCGCCGACCGCCCGCGGCTGCGCCGCGACCCGCCCGGCAGCACCGGGCTGCGGCTGCTGACCGGCGCCGGGACCGTCGCCGTCGCGGGGGCGACCGTGGCACTGTCCGCGCTGCTCACCCCGATCGTGGGCGGCCCGGTGGGCGCGGCCGGCCTGGCGTTGTGCGGCGCCGGCTACCGCACCGGCCGGTCGACGCTCGACCGGCGCTGGGCCGACCGGCACCGGACGCTGCACCGCGCCGCGGAGGCCGAGGTGTTCGCCGGGGCGTTCAGCGCCGCGCAGACGGTCCTGATGCTGTGGCCGCGCCTGCGCGACCTGGTCCAGGTCGCCACGCCGCGGCGGGAGCTGGCCGGGTCGCTGTGGACCCTCGCCGGTCTGCTGCACGACCGGGCCGTCCTCGACGAGCAGCTCGCCTCGCTGTCGCGGGCCATGACCCGGCTGCGGACCGGACCGGCGGCGATGCCGCTGCGGGAAGGGCTGGCGCAGCGCCGGGCGCTGGTCCGCGTCTCGCTGGACGACCTCGCCGCCGCGGTCGACGCCCGCGTGGCGGCCCTGGAGACCCTGGCCGGGGAGTGCGTCGACCTGGTCCGCGACGAGCGGGCCGCCCACGCCGCGGTCGAGGCCATCCAGCGGGCGGACCGCTCGCTGGGCCGGGTCGTCCCGCCGGTCGTCACGGCCCCGGACGAGACCGGTGAGCTGGCGGCGCAGACCCGGTCGATCGTCGCGGCGTACCGGGAGCTGACCGGACTGACCCGGTCCTGACCCGGTCCTGATGCAGGCCCGCGTCAGGTCCGCGGGGCGTTGCGCAGCGGGGTGAGCTGGTGGATGTCGTGGCGGGCGCGCAGGTCGGCGATGGCCGCCTGGTCCGGCGGGCCGCCGCCGCCGACCAGGTCGGTCAGCTCCCGCAGGTAGTCCTCGTGCCCCGACGGCGACACCAGGAACAGCATCCGTGCCGTCTCCGTGCCCGGGTTGGAGAACGCGTGCGGGCAGCCGGCCGGCACGTACATGAAGCTGCCGGGGCCGCCGCGGTGCACGGTCATGCCGGACGCGGAGCGCCAGGTGCGCCAGTCGCCGGCGGCGGTGCCCTCCGGCTCGAAGGCGAGCAGGTCGAGCTCGCCGTCCAGGACGTAGAACACCTCCTCGGCCTGGTCGTGGAAGTGCGCGCCGACGTCGAAGCCCGGCGCGACCTGCGCCTCGAACGTGGAGAACGCCTTGGAGTGCCCGGCGCCGACCTTCATCGTCATGTTCTGAATGGGTTGACCGCCCCCGGGCGGTAACAGCAGTCCGTCGGTCATGACCGCCACGCTAGCCAGATCCGGCCGGCCGGTCCTGGTACCGACACTGCCAGGACCGGCCTTGACAACGCCAGGGCACTCGCCGGCCCGCCGTGGCGGCAGGCGCTACGGGTACAGGGTGAGGCCGGGGTCGCCGGCGAGCTGGACGACCTGCTCGCCGGTCAGCGGCGGCGCCCCGGTCAGGGCGGGCTCGTTGCTCACGGACACCTCGACGGTGGTGGCGTCCTGGCGGTTCTGCGACGCGACGTGCCGGATCATGCCCGGCCGTTCGTCGCGCACCGTCTGGGCCGTGGACGGCTGGCCCACGTCGGCGTTGGGCGCGCACTGCGATCGCAGCACCGACGGCGCCACGTCGGCGGGGAACGCCGCCGCGCACCCGAGCTCCACGGAGCGGCGCTTGATGGTCACGACCAGCTTGCCGACCACGCCGTCGACGTGCACCTCCGTCTTGAACTCGTAGGACACCGTCGACTGCGGCGCGTCGACGTCGACGTCGGCGCTCGAGCTCGGCGGCCGCACGTCGCGCCGGATGATGACCGCGTCGTGCCATCCCGATGGGGCCACCCGTTTGACAGCGACCGTGAGGGCGTCCGTGAGCCGGGAGGTCGCGGCGTCCACCGGCTCGGTCAGGTCCTCGCCGAGCAGCACGTCCGGGGGGCGGCTGGGCGAGGAGGCGGACGTGGTCGGCGGCGCGCCGGTCACCATCGGCGGTGCCGTCCCCGGCAGCGTCAGCACCGCCACCACTGTGGCGGCGACGAGGCCCACGCCGGTCGCGGTCAGCCGCCGGCGCCGGATGCGCCGCCGGGACCGGCGCACGAGGCCGTCGAGGGTGTCGCGGGCCGGTGGCTCGTCGGCGAGGACCGGTTCGAACAGCTGCTGGTGGCTCATCATGCCTGCCTGACGGTCGGGGTGGGCGCGGCGAGCGCGCGCATGGTCTCCAGACCGCGGGAGGTCTGGCTCTTGACGGTGCCGACGGACACCCCGAGGATCTCGGCGGTCTCCTCGACGGACAGGTCGCAGTAGAAGCGCAGCACCAGCACCGCCCGGCGCCGCGGCCCGAGCTGGGCCAGGTACGAGTCGAGGGTCAGCCGCTCCACGGTGGTGTCGACGCCGCCACCGACCGGGGCGGCACCCTCCGGCGGGTCGTCGCCGTCCTCGAGCCGTTCCCGGCGCCACGGCCGGCGGTGCTCGTCGACCACGGCGCGGGCGAGCATGCCGCCGACGTACGCGTCGAGGCTGCGGATCGCCTCCCGCCGGTGCCACTGCCGGAACAACTTGTCCAGGACCGTCGCCACGAGATCGTCGGCGAGATGCCAGTCGCGGCACAGCAGGAAGGCGGTCCGTCGCCAGGCGGCCATCCGTGGTCCGGCGTAGTCACGGAACTCCGCTTCGTCCGACATGTTCACCCCAGTGGGACGGCCCGCGAGGGGCCGCGGGTTGCCGCGTTGGTGCGACTTCGTAAACCCGGCACCGCACCGGCCGATCAGAGCGGTGGGAGAGGGGGTGTCCGTGCTGGTCCGGGCCTACGTTTGTCTCGCTGTGGCGCTCAGCGCGGTGTACTACCTGACGCCCGATTCGCCGCTGCGCTCGATGCTGTGGACGGCGATTGCGTCGTCGTCGGTGGTCGCGGTCGTCACGGGCGTGGCCAGGCACCGCCCGGCACAGCCGCTGCCATGGGTGCTGACCGCCGCGGGCCTGGCGTCGTACTCCGTCGGCGAGACGCTGTACTACTGGCCGCAGCTGGCCGACGGCGAACAACCCCTCGGCCCGTCGCTCGCCGACGTGTTCTACCTGGCGATGTACCCGCTGCTCGCCGCCGCCCTGACGATTCTGGTCCGCCGGCAGAGCCCCGGCGGCGACCGGGCCGCGCTGCTCGACGCGTCGATCATCACCGTTGGCATGGCCCTGCTGACCTGGGTGTTCCTGATCCACCCGTACCTGGACGGGTCCGGCGGCTCCGCGCTGGAGCGGGTCACGGCGGTGTCGTACCCGCTGGGCGACGTGCTCGTGCTGGCCGTCCTGGCCCGGCTCGGCAGCGGCCGGACGGCGGGCAGCACCTCGTTCCGGCTGTTGCTGGTCAGCCTGCTCGCGCTGCTGGCCACCGATGGGATCTTCACGTGGCAGCAGCTGCGGGGACAGTTCGACGTCGGCGGCTGGGTCGACGTCGGCTGGATCGTCTTCTACGTCGGGATCGGCTGCGCCGCGCTGCACCCGGACATGCGACGGCTCGCGGAGCCGGTGCCGGCCGGCCCGGCCAGGCTCACCAGCGGCCGGTTCGCGGCTCTGCTCGCGGTCGCCGCGCTGCTCATCCCGGCCGTCATCACGGTCCGGTCGACGGCGGTGGGCGAGCTTCCGGTGTTCCTCGCCGCGTCGTGCGTCCTGTTCGTCCTGATCCTGATCCGCATGGCGGACCTGATGGCGGTCCTGCGGGAGGTGCAGCGGCAGCGCGCCGAGGGCCGCTTCCAGCGCCTCACCGAGCAGGTCACCGACGTGCTGTCGATCTGCGGGCGGGACGCGACCGTGCAGTACGTGACGCCGTCGGTGCGGTCGCTGCTCGGCCACCACCCAGACGCGCTGCTCGGCACGTCTCTGACCGACCTGATGCACCCCGATGACCGGGACCGCGTCGTGGCCCTGCTCAGCAGCGCCGGCAACGGCGGCGACCAGGCCGGCCGGGTCGGGCCGCTGGAGTGCCGGCTGCGGCGCGCCGACGGGCAGTACATCGTGACGGAGACCGTCGGCCGGGTCGTCGACGACGCCGACATCAGCGGCTACCTGCTCACCACCCGCGACATCACCGAGCGCAAGGCCCTGGAGGACCAGCTCACCCACCGGGCGTTCCACGACGAGCTGACCGGCCTGGCCAACCGGGCCCTGCTCGCCGACCGGGTGCACCACGCGCTGGAGCGGCGCGGCACCCCGTACCAGCACCTCGCCGTCCTCGTCGTGGACCTCGACGACTTCAAGACCATCAACGACTCCCTGGGCCGCGCGGTCGGCGACGGGCTGCTGCGGGCCACCGCCGACCGGCTCCGGACCTGCCTGCGCTCCGCCGACACCGCCGCCCGCCTCGGCGGCGACGAGTTCGCGATGCTGCTGGAGCACCTCGACGACGCCGCCGAGGCGGCCCGGGTCGCCGAACGGGTCCTCGCCACGCTGCGCCAGCCGCTGTCCATCGGCGGCCGCGAGATCCAGCCGCGGGCGAGCGTCGGGATCGCCCTGCCGGACCCGGACCGCCCCCCGGACGCCGACGAGCTGCTGCGCAACGCCGACGTCGCGATGCACATGGCGAAGCGGGAGGGGCGCAACCGGTATGCCTACTTCGCCCCGAGCATGCACGCGGGCCTGCTGGAGAAGCTCGACCTCGCCGACGAGCTGCGCGGCGCCGTCGAACGGCACGAGCTGCTCGTGTACTACCAGCCGTTCATCGACCTGAACAACGGCGTCGTCGTGGGGGCCGAGGCGCTGGTGCGCTGGCCGCATCCGGCGAAGGGGTTCATCCCGCCCGACAGCTTCATCCCCCTGGCCGAGGAGAGCGGCCTGATCCTTCCCCTCGGCTACGCGGTCCTGGACACGGCCTGCCGCCAGGCGGCGGCCTGGCCGGGCCTGAAGATCAGCGTGAACCTCTCGCCGCGCCAGGTGCAGGACCCCGCGGTCGTCCTGTACGTCCAGCAGACCCTCGCCCGTTCCGGCCTGCCCCCGCACCTGCTCACCCTTGAGATCACCGAGTCGCTGCTGCGCGAGGACGCGGAGGTCGCCCAGCACCGTCTCGGCGAGCTCAAGGCCCTCGGCGTGCAGCTCGCCGTCGACGACTTCGGCACCGGCTACTCGTCGCTGTCCCGGCTGCACGACTTCCCGATCGACATCCTGAAGATCCCGAAGCCGTTCGTCGACGGGGTCGCCGAGGGCGCGGAACGCTCCGCGCTGGCCCGGTCGATCCTGGACCTGGCCGCCGCGCTCGGCCTCGAGGTGGTCGCCGAGGGCATCGAGCACCAGGAACAGGCGGACGAACTGTGCCGCCTCGGCTGCCCGGTCGGCCAGGGCTTCCTCTTCTCCCGCCCCGTCCCGGCCGAGGACTTCGGCCTGTTCCTGGCGGCGGCGCCGGCGGGGTCAGCCCGGGGGCAGTAGCAGGCAGGTGATCGTCTCGGTCATCCAGTCGGCGACCTGGTCGTCGTCCCAGCCGAGGTGGTGGGTGACGAGCCAGCCCGACTGGTGGTTGAGCAGCGTCCAGACGAGGGTGGCGCCGCGGTCCGCGGTCAGGCCCGGGCGCAGCGGGCCCAGGGCGGCGATCGCGTCGACCAGGCGGCGCAGGTCGGTGCGGCGCTGCGACTCGAGCTCCTCCCAGGAGGCGTTGATCGCGGGATCGGCGCCGGCCGCTTGCACGAACGCGCGGCTGATCGGGCTCAGGGTGCGGGCCCGGTCGGCGACCGTGCGGGAAAACGCGCGGATCAGCGCGTACTGGTCGTCCACGGTGAGGGCGGCGCGCACCTCGTCCCGCTCCAGGAGCGCGACGGGCCGGTCGTCGCCGGCGACGGCCTCGTCGTGGGCGCGGCGCAGCAGCTGGGCCTTGCTGCCGGCCTTGTAGACCGACTCGACGGCGACACCCGCCTCGTCGGCGACGGCCTGCATCGTGGTGCCCGCGTAGCCCCGGTCGGCGAAGAGCCGGGCGGCGGCGCGGACGATCGCGGTCCGGGTCGCCTCCGCCTGCGCCTGGCGCCTCGGCGAGCGGTAGGCCCGGCTCTGTGTCGTATCCACGATATTGACTCCATGCTCACTGGCTCGAATACAGTGTGGCTGTATCGAATATACCTGAGAGGCCATGACGATGACAGACCAGTCCGGATACCTGTTGATGCACGCCGCGATCCGGGGAGAGCTCGCCCGGCTCGCCGAGTTCGCGGTGAGCCTGAACGAAGGGCGGCGCCGGCCCGGGCCACGCCAGCTCGCCGCGCTGCGGGCGCACGTCGGCGACGTGATCGACGCGATCCATCACCACCACGTCGGCGAGGACGACTTCCTGTGGCCGATGCTGCTGGAGGCGACCGGCCCGAGCCCCGAGCTCGACGCGCTCAGCGGCGACCACGGCGAGCTGGACCCGCTGATGGACCTCATCCGGTCCGCCCTGGACGGGCTCATGAACGGCGATCAGAACGCCAAAGCCCAGCTCGCCGACGCCGCGGTGCGGCTGCGGGACCTGATGGTCGAACACCTCGCGGAAGAGGAGGCCGTGGTCGTCCCGATCGTCGCGGACCGGATCACCCCGGCGCGGCACGCCGCGATGGAGCGGGCGATGCGCAAGGCGCTGCCGGTGCGGATGGGGTTCGTCGTGCCGTGGGTCATGGCCGCCGACGCCGACCTGGCCGGCCGGGTCCTGCGCACCGGCGGACTGCCGCTGCGCCTGATCCTGGCCGCCACCGGAGGCCGGTACGCCCGGCGGCTGCAGGACGCCTACGCCGACCTCGCGCCGGCCGAACCGGTCGTCGCGATGAGCGCCCGGGCCGAGGTGGTGATCGCCGCCCCGCCCGCCGAGGTCTACGCCGCCGTGGCCGACGTCACGCGGATGGGGCGCTGGAGTCCGGAGTGCTACCGCTGCGAGTGGGACGACGCCGCGACCGGACCGGTGCCCGGTGCCAGGTTCCGTGGGTCGAGTCGCAGCGGCGGGGTGAGCTGGACGCGCGAGTGCGTGGTGACCGTCGCAGAGCCCGGGGCGGAGTTCGCGTTCCGCACGCTGCGGCGCGGGCGGTTCCCCGACAGCACCACGTGGCGCTTCGTGCTCACGGCCGTGCCGGGCGGGACGCGCCTGGTGCAGACGATGGCGCTGAGCGCCGGCCGGGGTGTGCTGACCTTCGAGCGGGTCAGCGGCCGGGACCGCGCGATGCCGCAGGCCATGGCCGCGACCCTGGAGCGGATCCGCGCCGACCTGTCCGCCCGCGCCGAGGCGAAGACCACGGCGGGGTAGCAAACCGTACGTACGTCTTGTTTAATGTCCGCATGCTTCCCGAACCCGGTCCACTGCGGCTGCTCGCCGGTGCCACCCTGATCAACACGTTCGGCAACGGCGTGTCGATGACCTCGGTCGCGTTGTTCCTCACCCGGTCGGTCGGGCTGAGCGTGCGGGAGACCGGGCTGGCACTGACCGTGACGGCCCTGGTGTGCCTGGTGTCGAGCGCGCCCATGGGGTACGTCGCTGATCACCGCGGCCCGCGCGGCATCCTCGTGGCCGGCCTGCTCGTCCTCTGCGCGGGGTCGGTGGCGCTGGTCACGGTCCACGGATTCTGGTCCTACCTGCTCGTCGGGGTGCCGATGGCAATCGCCGACGCGGCGCAGCGGGCGGCCAAGGGCGCCGTCATCGCCGGGGCGGTGCCCGGGGACCGGCGCGTGCACACCCGGGCGTACCTGCGCTCCGTGACCAACGTCGGGATCGCCGCCGGTGCCGCCGTCGCCGGCGTCGGGCTGGCGGTCGACACGCGCCAGGCGTACCTCACGCTGATCCTGCTCGACGCGGTCACCTACGCGGCGGCGGCGCTGGTGCTGCGCCGGCTGGCACCGGTGCCGGCGGCGCCGTCCAGGACGACGGGGCCGCGGCTGGTCGCGCTGCGGGACCGGCCGTTCCTGGCGTTCGTGGTGCTGGACGGGCTGATGGCGACCCACTTCGGGCTGTTCGAGGTGGCGCTGCCGCTGTGGATCGCGCACCGCACCGACGCCCCGCGCTGGCTGATCGCCGTGCTGTTCCTGGTGAACACGACGGCGGTGGTGCTGTTCCAGGTCCGCGCCGCCCGCGGCACGGAGTCGCTGTCCGGCGCGGCCCGCTCGTCGCGGCGGGCCGGGCTGGCGCTGTTCGCCGGGTGCGCCCTCTTCGCGCTCAGTGGCGGCACCAGCATGCCGGTGACCGTCGCGCTGCTGGTGCTCGGCGCGCTCGCGCACGTCACCGGCGAGCTGTGGCACTCGGCGGCCGGCTGGGGCATCTCGTTCGGGCTCGCGCCGTCGGACGCGCACGGCCAGTACCAGGGCGCCTATGCGATGGGCATGCAGCTCGGCCAGATGCTGGCCCCGTTCGTGGTGACCAGCCTCGCGGTCGGCTGGGGCGCGCCGGGGTGGCTGCTGCTCGGCGCCGTGTTCGCGGTCCTGGGCACGCTGGTCCCGCCGGTCGTCGCCTGGGCCCGCCGGACCCGCCCGCAGCCCGCGGCCACCGTGCCGGCGAAACCGTCGCTGGACAGTCCGGCCGGGACCGGGTCGCATTAGGCACCTGCGACGCTGCCGGTCGCGCGGAACAGCCCCTAGCGGCCGGCGCGGCGGCCGAGGAGCGCGATGGCGATGCCGAGCACGACGGCCAGGCCGCCGATCGCCGCCGGCAGCGGCACGATCCCGCCGACGGCGCCCAGCACGGCCGGCCCGGCCAGCAGCCCGGCGTAGCCGGCGGCGCCGACCTGGGCGATAGCGGCCTCGGCCCGGTCCGGGCGGGCGGTGCCCGCAAGGGAGAACACCAGCGGCAGGACGGGGCTGACGGCCACGCCCGTCACGTAGACGGCGGCGAGCACGACCGGCACGGCCGGCAGGACCACGAGCAGCGCGCACGCCACCGCGACCGCGGTGCCGCACCAGACGATGACGGCGGCGGCGCCGGCCCGGGCCCGGAGCCGGTCCGCGACGGCGCGTCCCGTCAGGATCCCCGCCTGCAGCAGCGGATGGCCCAGCGCCGCGACGGTCGCGGACGCCCCGGCACCGTCGCGCAGCAGCAGCCCGCACCAGTCAGCGAAGGTCCCCTCCACCATGAACGCGGCGAAGGCGAGCACGCTCAGCAGGTACACCGCCGGCGGCAGCGAACCCCGCCGCCGGGCCGGCAACGGCATGTCCTGCGACGGCGGCCCGGCGAGCAGGGTCAGCGGCAGCACCAGGACCGCCACGGCCGCCACCGTCACCGTGTAGGAGACCGCGAGGTGCGTGCACACCGCGACGAACACGCCCGCGGCGCCGGCGCCGACCGCCCAGGCGGCGTGCATGCCGTTGAGCAGCGGCCGGCCGTATGCCCGCTCCACCGCCGCACCCTGCGCGTTGACGGCGGCTTCGAGGGCGCCGAACGCCACGCCGAAACCCGTCGCGGCGGCGAGCACCGGCCCGAAGCCCGGTGCGACGGCCATCGCCGCGGCGCCGACCGCGCAGGCCGGCCCGGCGGCCCGCAGCACCAGCGCGTGACCGGCGACCGGCAGCAGCAGCCGCAGCGACTGCATCGAGGCGAACGCCGCGAGGCCCCACGCGAACAGCACCGCGCCGACCTGCCCGGCCGACAGGTCCAGCTTGTGTGCCAGCGCCGGTACCCCGGCCGCGACGACCCCGCACAGCACCCCGGCGACCGCGAACGCGACCGTCACCCGCCCGCGGGCACGGCGCAGCGTCCCGCCGATGATCGTCGCGACCGCGCCGGGCAGGACAGCGGGTTCTGTCGCCTGCGGCATGGTCGGCGCCCCGTCTTCCCCGGCGCTGCACCGTCCGGCTGTACTGGGCAACGGCCGCCGCCCCGCCCCGGTTCGGCCCCGCGGTGCCCGATACCCGACCGTCGCCGACCTCGGTCCTGACGACGGACCCGATCCGGGTCGGATCCGGGTCAGAACCGGCTCAGAACCGGCTCAGATGGTGAAGCCGCCGTCGACGTGGACGGTGGCGCCGGTGATGTACCGGCCGTCGGGGCCGGCCAGGAACGCGACGGCGGCGGCCACGTCGGACGGGTCCGCGAAGTGCCCGAGTGCGGTGAAACCGTTGATGGTGGCCGCGTTCGGCCCGCCGGCCGGGTTGAGGTCGGTGTCGGTCGCGCCCGGGTGGACCAGGTTGACGGTGATGGCGCGCGGCCCGAGCTCCCGCCCGAGTGACTTCGTCAGCCCGACCAGCGCGGTCTTGCTCATCGAGTACAGCGAGAAGCCGGGAAACACGACCCGCTCCGCGGCGTTGCTGCCGATGTTGATGATCCGGCCGCCGGCGCTCATGTGCCGCACCGCCGCCTGCGTGGCCACGAACGGGGCCCGGACGTTGACCGCCACGGTCTGCTCGAACTCGGCCAGGCTCAGCTCCTGCAGCGGGCCGAGCAGGAACGCGCCCGCGTTGTTGACCAGGATGTCGAGCCGGCCGAGCTCGGCGGCGGCGCGGTCGACGGCGCCGACCACGGCCGCCGGGTCGGCGCTGTCGGCCTGGATGACCAGCGCCCGCCGGCCGGTCGCGGTCACCGCGGCGGCGAGTTCGGCCGCCCGCTGATGGTCGTGCTGGAACGTGAGCGCCACGTCGGCGCCCTGGGCGGCGAGGCGCCGCACCACGGCGGCGCCGATCCCGCGCCCGCCGCCGGTCACCAGCGCCACCTTGCCGTCAAGCGGGTTCGAGATCGGGTTCGAGATCGTGTTCGTCGTCATGTGGATCAGCCTCGCGGGTGGCGCGGCCCGCGTCTGGCGGCGATCGGACGCCGCGTTGCCCGCGCTCCGAGAGGTGGCGGGCCGCGCCGGGTCCACGGCAGACTCGCGATATGACGGTGCGGCTGGTCGCATTCGACCTGGACGGGACCCTGACCCGCGGGCCGACGTGTCTGGAGGCGACCGCGGCCAGGCACGGGTTCGCCGATCGGATGGCGGTCTGGGAACAGGCCCGCGGCGACGACGCCATCGTCGAGGTCCGCGACGCCGTGTGGGCGTTGCTGCGCGGGTGGCCCGCCGAGCGGCTCGCGGCGCCCCTCGCGGACGTCCCCCTCGCCTCCGGCGCCGCGGACGGGATCGCGGCGCTGCGCGACGCCGGCCTCGACGTCGTGATCGTGTCGCTCGCCTTCGCCCCGCACGCCGCGCACTTCGCCGCGCGGCTCGGCGTCGACGCGGTCATCGCGACCGAGATCCTGGACGGCGGCGGGTTCCGCCACGTGTTCCCGTCGACGAAGCCGACGCTGCTGGCCGAACACGCGGCGGCCCGCGGCTGGTCGCTCGCCGACGTCGCGGCGGTCGGTGACAGTCACGGCGACGTGCCGATGCTCCGCGCGTGCGGCACGTCGGTGTTCGTCGGCGCCGACCTGCCGGACGGCCTCACGCCGACGCTGCACCTGCCGGCCGCCCCGATCGACGAGGTCGCCCGCCGCATCCTCAACGCCGGCACCGGGTGACCCTTGCCCGCGGCGCGATCCGGTGAACGGGAGGTGGCCGATCGACCGCCGCCCGGTGGCGGGCAGGCGGCCCGCCGCGCAAGGTTCCGGCAAGACCCGAGCGGCCGATGTGCGGGCCGACGCGCCGACCTTACATTGAAGGCCACAACTCATCGGGGGGCGATGCCAGTGCTGTACCTAGTCCTCGCAATCCTGCTGATCGGGTCTCTGATCAGCGGCCTGATCTTCCTGTCGTCACGGTCCAAGGTGGACGGTGTGCCGCGCGACCTGCGGCGGGCCGGCGACGACGAGCCCAGCTCGCAGAACGGGGTGTTCCGCCGGGCGTTCGGCCGCTCGGCGTGGATGATGCGCGGCGCCGGCTGACCCACGACCCCGCCGCGGCGGGCGGGTCACCAGCGGGCCGTGCCTGCGGCCGTCAGGCCGCGAGTGCGGCCAGGCGCAGCCGGTGCTCGACCCGCTCGGCGGCGGCAAGGATGTCGGGGGCCCGCAGGTGGTGGACGCGGGCGTTGTCCGACGCGGCGCCGTGCCGGGCCAGCATCTCCGCCATCCGGGCACGCACGTCGACGCGGGCACCGTCGGGGCCGACGGTCTGATCGGCGTAGGTCAACGCGTCCGCGACCGGTGACAGCTCCCGCGGGAACTCCGCCAGCTCGTGGTGCAGGCCGCGGACCTCCGCGACGTAGCAGGCGCCGGAGTGGTGCGCGACCAGGGCGCTGATCCGCGCGGTCCAGCCGGAGCGGCGCAGGAACCGGGCGCCGTCCAGCGGGTGGAAGCCGGTGTCGCGGACGGGTTCGGCGTAGCCGATGTCGTGCAGCCAGGCGGCGGTCACGACCCGGTCGCGGTCGGCGGCGTCCATCGCGGCGCACAGCTCGGCGGCGCGGCGGGCAACGCCGGCGGTGTGCGCCCACCGCTGCGGCAGGTCGGCGAGCAGGGCCTCGGCGAGGTCCCGGGCCGCGGCGACGTCGACCCGCGGCCGCACCAAGCTGGTCATATGCACGACGGTAGGACCCGTCCGGCCCCACACGGCGACCCGCAAGCGGAGTTCATGCCCGCAACATCTGTTGTTCACTTTCGCCGTGGGGTACGGCGCGGCCGGCGACCAGATGGTCACTCGACGTGGCCGGCGGCCGCGTCGTGGCAGTCGTGCACGGTCGAGCTGATATACACCGTCGAGGAGGCGACGGTGGACATGCACATTCTCGCGATCGACCAGGGCACGTCGGGCACGAAGGCCATCGTCGCCGGCGCGGACGGGGCGGTCCTCGCGATCGCCGAGGAGCCGCTGCGGCCCAGTTACCTGCCCGGCGGCGCGGTCGAGCAGGACCCTCTCGCGCTGCTGGACTCCGTGCTCACCGCCGGCCGGCGGGCGGTCGCCGAGGCCGGGGTGCCCCTCGCCGCGGTCGCCCTGGCCAACCAGGGTGAGACGGTCCTGGCCTGGGACCGGGTCACCGGCGCGCCGCTCACCCCGGCGATCGTCTGGCAGGACCGGCGGGCCGAGACGGTCTGCGCCGCGCGGTCCGCGTCCGCCGACCGGGTTGCGGCGCTGACCGGCCTGGTCCTCGACCCGTATTTCTCCGCGCCGAAGCTGCGCTGGATCCGCGAGCACCTCACCACCGGCGGGGTCGTCACCACCACCGACACGTGGCTGGTGCACCGGCTGTGCGGCGCGTTCGTCACCGACGCGTCGACGGCCAGCCGGTCGCTGCTGCTGGACCTCGACACCGGCCAGTGGCACGGCGAGCTGCTGGACGTGTTCGGGCTCGGCGCCGAGCCGCTGCCGGACATCGTGGCCAGCGACGCGGTCGTCGGCACCACCGGCGCGTTCGGCGGCGACGTCCCGGTCACCGGGCTCATCGTCGACCAGCAGGCGGCGCTGCTGGCCGAGTCGTGCCTGACGGCCGGGACCGCGAAATGCACCTACGGCACCGGCGCGTTCCTGCTCGCCCAGCTCGGCGGGGCCGCCACCCGGTCCCGGTCCGGGCTGTCGACCTCCATCGCCTGGCGGCTGCGCGACGCCGTCGACTACTGCGTCGACGGGCAGGTGTACACGGCCGCGTCCGCGGTCCGCTGGCTCACCGACCTCGGCCTCATCGACGGCGCCGACCAGCTCGACACCGTCGCCGCGGCGGGCAGCGACGGCGTGCTCTGCGTGCCGGCCCTCGCCGGGCTGGCCGCGCCGTGGTGGGACGCGGGCGCGACCGCGTCGTTGACCGGGATGACGCTGAGCACCGGCCGCGGCCACCTCGTGCGGGCCGTCCTGGAAGGCGTCGCGGCGCAGGTCGCCGCCCTCGCCGCGCTCGTCGGCGACGACCTCGGCACGCCGCTGACCCGGCTGCGGGTCGACGGCGGCCTCACCCGCTCGCGGGTGCTGATGCAGGCCCAGGCCGACCTGGCGCAGCTGCCGGTGGATGTGTACCCGTCGCCGCACGCGACCCCGCTCGGCGCCGCCGCCTGCGCCGCGCTCGCCCTCGACCCGGCGCTCACCGTCGCCGGGGTCACCGGCGGGTGGCGGCCGGCGGCGACGTACGAACCCGAATGGTCCGCGGACCGCGCCGCCGAGCACCTCGGCCGGTGGCGCACCGCGGCCGCCGCGACCCTGACCTCGACCCCGGCCTCGGCCCCGGCCACCGCATGACCGCCGACTTCGACGTCGCCGTCGTCGGCGCGGGCATCGTCGGGTCCGCGATCGCCCGGCTGCTCGGCGGCACGTCGCTGTCCGTCGCGCTCCTGGAGGCCCGCGACGACGTCGGCGACGGCACCAGCAAAGCGAACACGGCGATCCTGCACACCGGGTTCGACGCGACGCCCGGCACGCTCGAGGCGCGGCTGGTCGCCCGCGGGTACACCATGCTCGGCGACTATGCGGCGGCCACCGGCATCCCGGTCGAGCGCACCGGCGCGCTGCTGGTCGCGTGGACGGACGAACAGCAGCGGACGCTGCCGGCGTTACGGGGCAAGGCGGAGCGCAACGGGTACACCGGCTGCCAGCTCGTCGACGCGGCCGAGGTCTACCGGCGGGTGCCGGCCCTCGGCCCCGGCGCGCTCGGCGGCCTGACGGTGCCCGGGGAGTCGATCACGTGCACGTGGACGACGAACCTCGCCCTGGCCACCGACGCGGTCAACCGCGGCGTGACGCTGTTGCGCGGGCACCGGGTCACCGCCGTCGCCGCCGGCCCGGACGCCACCCGCCTCGCGTGCGCCGGCGGCGACGTCACCGCCCGCTGGGTCATCAACGCCGCGGGGCTGGGCGCCGACACCCTCGACGGGTTGTTCGGCCACGAACGGTTCAGCGTGACGCCGCGGCGCGGGGAGCTGTTCGTGTTCGACAAGCTGGCCCGGCCGCTGGTGCCGTGCATCGTGCTGCCCGTGCCGTCCAAGGTCGGCAAGGGCGTCCTCGTCAGCCCCACCATCTACGGCAACGTCATGCTCGGCCCGACCGCCGAGGACCTGCGGGATCGCACCGCGACCGGCACGTCGGAGCACGGGCTGGCGTTCCTGCTGGAGCGCGGCCGGGAGCTCATGCCGCGCCTGCTGGACGAGGAGGTCACCGCGACCTACGCCGGGCTGCGCGCCGCGATCGACCGCGACGACTACCTGATCGACGTGGACGCCGCTCGGCGCTACGTGCTCGTCGGCGGCATCCGCTCCACCGGGCTCACCGCGGGGATGGCGATCGCCGAGCACGTCGGCGAGCTCCTCGAAGGCCTGCTGGACCTGACGCCCCGCGCGGACCTGCCCGACCCGCCGCGGATGCCGAACCTCGGCGAGGCCGGGATCCGCCCGTACCAGGACGCGGCGGCGATCGACGCGGACCCGGAGTACGGCCGGATCGTGTGCTTCTGCGAGCGGGTCACCAGCGGCGAGCTCCGCGACGCCTACCGCTCCCCCATCCCGCCGGCCGGCCTGGACGGGCTGCGCCGCCGGACCCGGGCGATGAACGGCCGCTGCCAGGGCTTCTACTGCGGCGCGCAGCTCCACGACCTCGTCGAGACCCGCGGCGGCACGGCATGAGCGAACACGTCCGGGTCGCGGTCGTCGGTGGCGGGCCGGCCGGGCTCACCGCGGCCACCGCGCTGGCCCGCCGGCTCGGCGACGGGGTCCTGGTCATCGAGCGGGAGGCGGAGACCGGCGGCATCCCCCGGCACAGCGACCACCTCGGGTACGGCATCCGCGACCTGCGCCGCTTCGTCTCCGGCCCCGACTACGCCCGCCGCCTGACCGCCGCCGCGCGGGCCGCCGGTGCCCGCCTGGAGACCGGGGCGATGGTCACGGGCTGGGCCGGCGAGCACGCCCTTGAGGTCACCTCGCCCAAGGGGCGGCGCGTCATCGAGGCCGACGCGGTCGTGCTCGCGACCGGCGCCCGCGAACGGCCCCGCCCCGCCCGGCACATCCCCGGTGACCGCCCCGACGGCGTCTACACCACCGGGCAGCTGCAGCAGCTGGTCCACCTGTACCACCGCGACGTCGGGCGGCGGGCGGTCATCGTCGGCGCGGAGCTGGTCAGCTGGTCGGCCGTCCTCACGCTGCGCCACGCCGGGTGCCGTCCCGTGGTGATGACCACCGCGGACGCGCACGCGACGTTGCGGGTCGCGGGCCGGGTCGCGCTCGACGTCCCGGTGCTGACCCGCACCCGCCTCGTCGCCGTCAACGGCCACGGCCGGGTCACGTCCGTCGACGTCGAGGACCTGCGCACGGGGCGCCGCCGCCGGGTGCCGTGCGACACCGTCGTCCTCACCGGCGACTGGATCCCCGAGCACGAGCTGGCCCGCACCGGCGGCCTCGTCCTGG
Organism: Dactylosporangium sp. NPDC049525; assembly: GCF_040676755.1. Taxonomy (NCBI): domain Bacteria; kingdom Bacillati; phylum Actinomycetota; class Actinomycetes; order Micromonosporales; family Micromonosporaceae; genus Dactylosporangium; species Dactylosporangium sp. NPDC049525. The sequence continues at coordinate 40,962 of NZ_JBFAPO010000063.1, forward strand.
ACCCCGGCACCCGCGGCCCCCGCGTCGACACCGCCCTGGCGACCAGCCGGCCGGGCGTGTTCGCGGCCGGCAACCTCCTGCACCCCGTCGACACCGCCGACCTCGCCGCCCTCGACGGCCGGCACGTCGCGCCCGCCGTCCTCGACCACTTGTCCGGTGTGGGGTCGGATGGTGTACCGCCGGCCGCCGCCCCGCACGTCGAGCTACGCTGCGCGGCGCCGCTGCGCTGGATCGCGCCGCAACTCGTCCGCCCGGGCGGTCCCGCGCCGGTGCGGGGCCGGCTGCAGCTGTGGTGCGACGAGTTCCGCCGCCTCCCCCACGTCGTCGCCGTGCAGGACGGCCGCCGGATCGGCTCGGCCCGGCTGCCGTGGCCGGCCGCGCCGGGGCGGGTGTTCCGCGTCCCGTTCACCCTCGTCGCGGGCGCCGATCCGGCCGGCGGCCCGGTGACGGTCGCCCTGACCCGGTAGCCGCCCGCGGCACGCCACGCCCTTCGGTGCTGCCTCGCCCGTATGCCGCAGAATCAAGGCCATGACCGTGCCGATCCGGCGCCGCACAGCTACCTGAGCGACCGCACAGGAAGGCTGTATCTCGGCGGCAAAGCTACGCCGGGCGTGGACCTGACTGGGTGGCCGCTGCTCGTTGAGGACGCGACGAACGCCCCGGCGACGCTGTTGCTGTTGGACGTCGCGAATGCCGGGATGGTCGTGGACGTCCTCGACCGCGCCCCGTTCACGCCTGTCAGTCTCCGGAAGGTATGGATCATCGCCGGGTGCAGGTCGCCCCGAGGGCTGCCCAACGCGGAGATCGCCGCGGTGCTCGGCATCTCCCCCCGCGACCGTCAAGAACCACGTCGCCGTCCTGCTCGCGAAACTCGGTGGGCGCCCTGGAGCGCCTGCGCCGTTACGTCACCGGCGGGCGGTTCTGGAGGTGGACGGTCAACGGCATGTGGGAGGACGGCGGACCAGCGATGTGCGCCGGACTCGAGCCGGTCGTGCTCGCCCGGGCCTGCGACGAGGAGCTGCGGGACGCCGTCGACGGCGACTGGGGTCCCTGGTCGGCGTGGGCGGAGGCGTCGCCACGGATCCGGGCCGCGCTCGACGCCCAGCGCGCCGACTGGGATCGGGCCCGAGCGCGGTCCTCGCCGGTGCCGTCCCGGCAGTCCCTGCGGCAGGAGGCGAGCGCGCGGCTGGTCGCGGCCGTCGAGCGGGGTGGCGCTGGCCGCGGGTTCGCGCTGGAGGAGCTGGGCCGCCGCCGCGACCCGGTGCTGCTCGACCTGGCCGAGAACGTTGTGCTGCGCAACGCGTTCGGTACGGTGCCCGGCCTGGGCGCCGCCCTGGACGCGCTCGGGGTGGTTGCGCTGGAGCGGGCCCGGGGCTGGGCCGGTGGAGGCGACGCCGTGCTCGCCCACCGTGCCGTGGGTGTCCTCGCCGGGCACGGCACCATGGACGACGTGCCGGTGCTGCTCGGGGCCTTGACCGCCGCGGCCGAGGAGCGCGCGTGGTGCGCCGCCGAGACCCCGGCTCGCGGCCTCGGCCGGCTGGGCGTCGCGGCGGCCGTGCCGGCGCTGCGGTTCCTGTGGGCCGAGACGACCCACTCCTACGCCCGGGCCGACTACCTGGCCGGGCTCCGCGGCGCCGCCGGCCCGGCCGCCGCCGACGTCCTCGACGAGGCCGTCGACGACTGCGAGGCCGGTGTCCGCGAATCCGCGGTGCCCGCCCGCCATGCGGCCGAATGAACGCAACACTCCGGACAATCGTCGAATGCCATAGGTCGTGCCGCCGGCATTGTCGGTATCGGAAGTGACGGACGTGCATCTTGCGTGCGCTGATGCAATGTGTCACGATCGGCGGCACGCGCGGTAACCAACGATCGTGCGTCAACGGGGGAGCACGGGGGTGTTCAGATCCGGGTTGCATTGTGCGCTGAGGCAGAAGCTCTCAGGCGTCACCGGAAGAATTGTCAGCCACTGACCACCGCGATGTCCGGCGTGTATCGCGACGGACCGCTGAGGCATGCCCGGAAGCGGCATTCCCGTCGACCGTCCGAATTGCAATTACGCCGCCATGGGCGCGACGGAATATGCGTCGGCGCCAATCATTGCGTGGTTTCGAAATTGCGGCCGGATGCGAGCCGGCCCCCGCGGAGGAGATCCGCAGGGGCCGGTCGTGCCGACGGTCGATGTCAGGCTTCGAGCTTCCATTCATCGACGCGGGTGGTGCGCGGTGCGTTGGCGCTCTGGCCGCTGTAGGCGACCGTGAAGGTGCACAACCCGGAGCTCCAGTTCTCCTTCTTGACGAGGAAGCTGCGAGACTCCTGGAACAGCCGCATCCTGCGCCGCTGGCCGTCCGGGACCGCCAGCGCGTAGCTGAACCCTGACGTCCACGACCGCTGCGCGGTGACGCTGACGCCGATCGTCGCGCTCGCCTTGGCGAACACGACACCGGCCTCCGCGGTCACCGACGCCGAGGCCGTGAACCCGACCGTTGCGGTGGTGTTCTCCGTGTACGTGATGGTGCCCGGCCCGGTGATGTACGCGCTGTAGACATCCGTCGGCCGCGATGACGTCGAGATGTTGGTGAACGTGTACTTGGTGGTGTCGCCCTCCGGCGGGCAGGCCTGCACGCCGGTGTCCGACGCCGCCGCCGGCGCCACCCCGAGCATGGTGGCACCGGCCACCGAGACCGGGATCATCGAGACCGCCAATGAGGCGTTCACGACCCTTCTTGTGAAACTCATCGTATTCCTCCCCAGGAACCGGAGCGACGTCGCCCCGTAGCGCCATCAAGCTCGATGGCTAGAGGAAGATAACGCATACCGACGGCATCGCAACAGGCCTATGCAATGCATTCCGTGCTGTCTACTATCACGACCTGAGAAAAGGCGAGAAAGGGTACACATGGCGAATTTCAAGCTGTCATATCTGCTGCGTGGCGGAATGCTTGCGGTGCTACTTCCGGCGTGCGTGGCCGGATGTTCGGGCGGCGGGGAGGCGCCGGTCGCGGCCGCTTCGGGAAGCGCCACGCCGACCGCGGCCGGGAGCACCGCGGCGCCGGAGCCCAGCGCGAGCCCGCGGGCCGAGGACGCCCCGGAGTACGGGCCGACGTCCGTGCGGGTGCTCACGGCGAAGGCGTCGGCGCCGGAGACCGCACTGTTCGAGGTGGTCGGTCCGGCCGGTGCGAAGTACGGCTTCCGGGCGCCGGACGGCAAGGTCGCCGCCTGCAACCAGGTGGACGGGGCCGCGGACGCCCACGCACTGCCGGGCCTGCCGCCCAACGCGGTGCAGCACGTGAGCGTCACCTGCGAGCAGGCGGGCAAGACCGCGCCGGCCGGCACGCTCCTGGTCAAGGTCGACCTGAAGACGTTCGTCTACGACTTCGAGGTGCCCGCCAAGCCCGCCACATAGGCAGGCCGGCCGCACACGTACGCACCATTCCTATTTGCCTATCGTGCCGGTAGGATTCATATGGATGACACGGTGGTGGGATGGCGGCGCGGTCCGTGGCCTGAAGGCCGTGGACCGCGCCGTGGGGCTGGTCCCCGCGGCGCTGTTCGTCGCCGCGCTGGTGGCCCTCGCCCGGCACGCGGAGGCGGTGTTCTGGGTGTGCGGCGGGGCTGCGGTGCTCGGCCAGTACGCCACCGTGCACTGGGGCGCGACCGGTTACCCTCGGCCGCGTGGACGAGGTCGTGACACTGGCGAGCGAACTGATCCGGATCGACACCACCAACACGGGCGAGGCGTCCGGGACCCGGGGTGAGCGGCTCGCCGCCGAGTACGTCGCGGAGCGCCTCGAGGACGCCGGCTACGAGACCACGTATGTCGAGTCCGGCGCGCCAGGCCGCGGCAACGTCATCGCCCGCCTGCCCGGCGCCTCGCAACGGGGTGCGCTGCTGGTGCACAGCCACCTGGACGTCGTGCCGGCCGAGCCGTCCGAGTGGTCGGTGCACCCGTTCTCCGGCGAGGTCTCCGGCGGATACGTGTGGGGGCGCGGCGCCGTCGACATGAAGCACATGGCGGCGATGAGCCTCGCCGTCGCCCGCCGGTTCCGCCGCGACGGGGTCGTCCCGCCGCGGGACCTGGTCTTCGCGTACCTCGCCGACGAGGAGGCGGGCGGCGTCCACGGCGCGGGCTGGCTGGTCGAGCACCGGCCGGAACTGTTCGACGGGGTCACCGAGGCGATCAGTGAGGTCGGCGGTTTCTCGCTGAGCGTCGCCGACGGTGTCCGCGCATACCTGGTGGAGACGGCCGAGAAGGGCGTCGGCTGGCTGCGGCTGTACACCCGCGGCACGGCTGGGCACGGCTCGCTGCTGCACACCGACAACGCCGTCGCCAGGCTCGCCGCCGCGGTCGCCCGGCTCGACGCGCACGAGTTCCCGCTCGCCCTCACCCCGCCGGTGCGGGACTTCCTCGCCGGCGTCAGCGAGCTCACCGGCGTCGCCTTCGACGAGGACGACCCGTCGGCGATCCTCGGCCGGCTCGGCTCCGTCGCCCGGATGATCGGCGCGACCCTGCGCGACACCGCGAACGTCACCATGTTCTCCGCCGGCTACAAGGACAACGTCGTCCCGTCGACCGCCTCGGCCATCTTCGACTGCCGGCTGCTGCCGGATCGGGAAGACGCGTTCCTGCGCGAGGTCGACGCCGTGGTCGGGCCCGGCGTCAGCCGTGAGTGGAAGAGCATGCCGTCGGTACAGACGAGCTTCGACGGCACCCTGGTCGACGCGATGACCGCGGCGATCACGGCCGAGGACCCGGACGCGCGGCTGCTGCCGTACATGCTGTCGGCCGGCACCGACGCGAAGGCCTTCCAGCGCCTCGGCATCCGGCACCTCGGCTTCGCCCCGCTGCGCCTGCCGCCGGACCTCGACTTCACCGCCCTCTTCCACGGCGTCGACGAGCGCGTCCCCGTCGACGGCCTGCTGTTCGGCACCCGCGTCCTGGACCGCTTCCTGCGCATGTGCTGACCCGCCGCCGGCCGGTGCTGGGTAGGGTGGTGCCATGTCGGTGCTCGTGGCGTTCAGCGTGACCCCGCTCGGTGCGGGCCCGGAGGTCGGCGCGCTCGTCGCCGAGGCGGTGCGGGTCGTGCGGGCCTCAGGCCTGCCCAACCGGACCGACGCGATGTTCACCACCGTCGAGGGCGAGACCTGGGACGAGGCGATGGCCGTGGTCCGCGCCGCGGTCGAGGCCGTCCACGCGAAGTCCCCGCGCACCTCCACCGTCATCAAGGTCGACTGGCGCGACGGCGTCACCGGCGCCCTCGACGCGAAGGTCGCCGCCGTCGAACGGCACCTGGCGTCCTAGTCGTCGTCGCCGAAGCCGCGATAGGCGCCGTCCTCGTCGACACCGTCGGCGAACTCGTCGAAGCCCAGGTTCGCGATGCTGAGGTTCGCCGACACGTCGGCATACCAGCGGGCCAGCACCCGGAACGTGCGCCCTGGCTCGCCCCACAGGTCGACCGCGAGCAGCGGCCGCTCCTCGTCGCGCATCGTGGTCGCGTCCGCGAGGAACAGGTAGGTGATCTGCTCGTCCTCGCTGGCGGCGGCGTCGGCGTCCACGAGCGCCTGGATGCTCACCCCGTCATACGCGGGATCGCTGACGAACGTGGCGCCGTCGGTCTCGGCGTCGATCGCGGCCATCACCGCGGCCCACGCGGCGTCGTCGCTGAAGTCGGTGCGCAGGACCAGCGACGCCAGGTCCTCGGGCTGCGGAAGGCTCACCGGGTCTTTCTACACGGGGCAGTCCTCGAGGTCGCGCAGGGCCTGGATGACCGGGCCGGGCCAGGTCGGGTCGGTGTCCTTGTGCTCGACGGTGCGCAGCACCCGCATCCCGACCGCGGCGGCGCCGGCCAGCTCGCCGTCCGCCCCGTCGCCGACGTACACGCAGTCGGCCGGGGCGGCACCGAGGGCCTCGGCGGCGGCCAGGTAGATGCGCGGGTCGGGCTTGCCGATGCCGAGGACGCAGGAGAACACGGCGACGTCGAACCGGGACGCGAGCGCGCACGCGGGCCACACCTCGGCGGCCTCCGCGGTCGCGTTGCTCACCAGGGCGAGCCGGGCGCCGCCGGCCCGCAGCGCGTCGAGGGCCGCCAGCGTCGAGGGGTCCACGGAGTCCAGGACGCGGCGCGCCAGCGCCCGGCGGTGCGCGGCGGCGCGGGCCACCGCCTCGTCGGACGGGTCCGCGCCGAGCCGACCGGCGAGGATCCGGATCGTCTCCTCGACGCTCCAGCGCATGAGCCGCTCGTCCCAGGTTTCGCGGTACGCCCGCAGCAACGCCTCCGGCTCGACACCGACCATCCCGGCCATCTCGCGGACGACCCGGTCGCGTTCTGCGTCGGCGCCGTCGACCAGCGTGTGGAACAGGTCGAACACCAGGAACCTCGGCGGCATGGACCGCACGCTAACAGGCCCGCGCAGCTGTGAATCGACGCACCTTCCTCTTGTACCGGTGGCCGCCAGGGCGTTGGGTCGTGGGATGGCTCGTATCGCGTACGACGAGGGGGACGCCGCGGCGTTCGAGACGAACCGGCATCTGAGCGGGGACGGGCTGAGCGCCTGGCGGGAGGCGGTGGGGCGGCATCTCGACCCGCACCCCGGGCAGCGGCTGCTGGACCTGGGCTCGGGCACCGGCAGCTGGGCCCGGGCCTTCACGGCCTGGTTCCACGGCGTGGAGGTGCTGGCGGTGGAGCCGTCCGCGGCGATGCGGGCCCGGTCGGTGTACCTGCCGGTGATCGCCGGGCACGCCGCGCGGGTGCCCGTCGTCGACGGGGTCGTCGACGCCGTCTGGATGTCGACGGTGATCCATCACGTGCCGGACCTCACGGCCGCCGCGCACGAACTGCGCCGGGTCGTGCGGCCAGGTGCGCCGGTGCTCATCCGGTCGGTGTTCGCCGGGCGGCACGACGGGATCGGCCTCGTCCGGTTCTTCCCGGAGGCCGCGGCCGTGCTGGACACCTATCCCAGCGTGGAGGACGTGGAGGCGGCGTTCGCCGCGGCCGGATTCCGCACCGTCGCCCTCGAACGGGTCGCCCAGACGACGGCGGCGTCGTTGCCGGAGGCGGTCGCGATGCTGCGCCGCGACGCGCACACCCCGCTGAAGCTGATCAGCGACGAGGCATACGACGCGGGTCTGGTGCGGCTGCGCAACGCCGCCGCGACCGAGCCCGGCCCGGTCGTCGACACCCTCGACCTGCTCGTCCTGCGGTGAGACCTGCTCGTCCTGCGGTGAACGGTCACGGGCGGTCGAGGAGGCGGGCGACCGCGCGGGCGGCGCGGGTCGCGGCGGCCGGGTCGCGGCGCAGGCGGTGCGCGGCGTGCAGCGACAGCATCACGCCGGCCAGCTCGAACACGACCTGCTCCGGGTCGTCGAGGGCGGCGGTGCGGGCCTGGTGCAGCAGCTCGCGGTGCCAGCGATCGGCGGCGCCGGCGATCGCGTCGCGGACCGGGCCCGGCCGGTCGTCGAACTCCGGCCCGGCGGCCATGAAGAAGCAGCCGCCGGGCGGCCGGTCCGAGGTGAGGTAGCGCAGCCAGGAGCCGGCGACGGCGCGCAGCCGGGGCAGGCCGGCCGGGGTGGCGGCGACCGGCTCCCAGACGTCGCGCCAGAACTCGTCGGCGGCCAGCTCGACGACGGCGAGCTGGAGGGTCTCCTTGTCACCGAAGTGGCCCAGGACACCGGACTTGCTCAGGCCGAGGTCGGCGGCGAGCCGGCCGATGGTGAGACCTTCGAGGCCCTCGACGGAGGCGACGTCGACGCCGTGCCTGACGATGCCGGCCCGGGTCTGGCGGGCCTCCGCGACGGTACGGCGGGGACTCATCACACCACTATAGCGTCCGACCGTTCGGACGCTATATTCGCCGGATGCCACTGCTGCGTCTGCTCTTCGCCCTCTGGTACCGCCCGCGCGTCGAAGGGCTCCGGCACGTGCCGCGGCGCGGGGCCGTCATCATCGCCGGCAACCACCTGTCGTTCTACGACAGCGTCGTCATCCCGCTCGTCGTCCCGCGCCGGGTGGTGTTCCTGGCCAAGGCCGAATACTTCGAGCGCGGCCGGCTGCGCCGGTGGTGGTTCCGGGCCACCGGGGCCGTCCCCGTGCGCCGCGGCGACGGGCCGGCCGCCAGGGAGGCCCTCGACACGGCCCTCGACGTGCTCGCCGGCGGCCGCGCGTTCGGCATCTACCCGGAGGGCACCAGGTCGCGTGACGGCCGCCTGTACCGTGGCCGCACCGGCGTCGCATGGCTGGCGCTCACCGCCGGCGTGCCGGTCGTCCCGGTCGCCCTGGCGGGCACCGGCGGCCTGCCAGGGCGGGAACGGATCACCGTGCGGTTCGGCGCGCCGCTGCACCTCGCCGGGCTGGCCGGCGACGCCCGCGACCGGCGCACCGCCACCGACGAGATCATGGCCGCGATCGGCGCCCTGTCCGGGCAGGAGCGGGTCCCGCGGTACAACACGATCTAGTAGCGGAACGTGCCCACGAGGTCGGTCAGTTCGCCGGACATGCGGGCGAGCTCGGTGGTGGCCTGCTCGGACTCGCTGACGCCGGCGCTGGTCAGGCGGGCCGCCTCGGCGACGCCGGTGATGTTCTGCGCGATCTCGCCGGTGCCGGCGGCGGCCTCGGTGACGCTGCGGCTCATCTCCGACGTGGTCGCGGTCTGCTCCTCCACGGCGGAGGCGATGGTGGTCTGGTAGTCGCTGATGCGGGCGATGACCGCCGACACCTGCTCGATCGCGGCGACCGCGCCGGTGGTGTCGTTCTGGATCGCCTGGACCCGCCGGGAGATGTCCTCCGTGGCCCGGGCGGTCTCCTGCGCCAGGTCCTTGACCTCGGACGCGACGACCGCGAAGCCCTTGCCGGCCTCGCCGGCCCGCGCCGCCTCGATCGTCGCGTTCAGGGCGAGCAGGTTCGTCTGCTCGGCGATCGACGTGATCACCTTGATGACGTTGCCGATCTCCGCGGACGAGTCGCCGAGCCGGCTCATCGTCGCCGACGTCTGCTCGGTGATCTGCACCGCCTCGCTCGCGACCCGGGCCGCCTCGCTGGCGTTCTGCGCGATCTCGCGGATCGACGCGCCCATCTGCTCGCTGCCCGCCGACACCGTGTCGACGCTGCGGGACACCTCCTCGGCGGCCGCGGCGACGGTCTGCGCCTGGGTCGAGGTCTCCTCCGCCGACGAGGCGATCCGGGTCGCCACGCCCGACATCCGCTCCGACGCGCCGGCGAGGCGGGTCGCGGAGCCGTCGATCGTCGACACCGTCTGCCGCAGCCGGGTCGTGGCGGTGTCCAGGGCCAGGCCCATCTGGCCCGGCTCGTCGCGGGACGTGAGACCGGTGGTGCGGGTCAGGTCGCCGTCGGCGAGGCCCTCGCACACCGCCTTGACCCGGTTCAGTGACCGCACGATGCCGCGCGCCACCAGCAGTCCCAGCGCGAGCGCGCCGAGCAGTCCGATGCTGAGCAGCAGGATCGCCGCGGTGCGGCTCGACTCGTACGAGTGGCGCGCCGACGTCGCCGACGCCGCCGCGGCGGCCGCCTCCGACGTCTCCAGGCTGTCCAGGTCCTTGTTGATCGTCGCGAACACCGGCGCCACCTCGGTGGTGCGGACCTTCTGCCAGGCGGCGAGGTCGCCCTTCGTGGCGTTGGGCAGCTGCACGTTCTGCGCGATCCGCACGTACTCGGCCCACGTCGCCTGCAGGTCGTCGACGACCGCGACGTCGCCGGCCGGCCCGCTCCTGCGGTACTCCTCCAGCGCGGCGTTGAACGCCGCGAGGTCGGCCGTGAACGCCTGCACGAATTGCTCCTGGGTGGCTGCGTCGCCGTTGGCGGCGGCGTGGTTGGCGAGGTCGACGCGGGCCAGCGTCGCCGTCGCCCGGACCTTGCCGACCGCGCTGGTACTCATGACGTTGTTGCTGTAGATCTGCTGCGCCGCGTCGCTGGCCTTGCCGAGCGCCGACACCGACAGCACACCGTTGACGAGCGCCACCAGCACCGCGACGAGCACGGCGGCGACGATCCTGACGTTCACACTGAGATCACGCAGAGCCACGAGTCCACGGTAGGTACGTGATCGTCACCGCGGACGAGAGTTCCTCATATTCGCGTCGGGATCGGTCGCGCCGCGGGTCGGGGTGCACGCGACGCCGGTCAGGCGTTCGGCGACGTGACGGCTCTGCCGGTCGGGGTCTGGTAGTAGAGGACCGAGCGGCCGGACCGGCGTCGCGTGACCAGGCCGGCGTCGAGCAGGACCCGCAGGTGGCCGCCGACGGAGCCGAGGCCGGCGCCGGTCAGCGCGACCAGCTGCGTCGTGCTCAGCGGCGTGGCGAGCAGGGTCAGGACGGTGGCGCGCAGCGGGCCGAGGAGGCGGGCGAGCGCGTCCGGCGGGGCGTCGCCGGTCGGGGCGGCGAGCCAGCCCGTGCACGGATAGATGATCGAGTAGGACCGGGGCGGCTCCTCCCAGCCGACCCAGCCGCGGGCCGCGGTCGTCGGGATCAGCAGCAGGTCGGCGTCGCTGATGTCCATCGGCGCGTAGTCGTAGGTGTTGATCTGGAGCCGGCCGTCGCCGAGCCAGCGCATGCCGGGGCGCATGCCGTCCAGGACGGCGGCCCAGCCGCCGGTGCTGAGCCGGTCGGTGCGCGACACGATGTCGGCCTCGAAGACGCGGCGCAGCCGCGGCCAGCCCGGTCGCACCAGGTGGGACCACACCCATTCGACGAGGTCGCCGGCCCGCTCGGTGAGACCGTCGGCAAGCAGCACGTCGGGCAGGGCGCCCTCGAGGCCGAGGTGCGAGCGGGCGGTGGCGTCCGGGGTGCGGCGCAGCCGGGCGAGCTCCGTGGAGAACGTCTCGCCGGGCGTGTGCGGCGGGATGACCAGGAAGTCGGCGAGCCACCCGGGCCGGATCGCGGCGCGCAGGAACGGGCGCACGAACGGGTCGCCGGCGTAGTGGGCGTCGAACGCGGGGCGGTGCGCGGCGAGCCACTCCCGCTGCGGCGCGGACCGGGCGTGCTGACCGCCGAGCGCGGACAGGCAGGCGACGGTCTCGGCGAGCGGTGACACCACGAACCGGCTGCGCGCCAGCACGTCGGTGCCGATCTGCCAGAACCCCACGTTTCGCCTCCACTCGAAACTTTACGCTCGCCGGTACCGGCGCCGCAGGATGCCGATCATGCGAACGTATCGGCAACTCTTCCGCGCGCCGGAGTTCACCGCCCTGTTCGGAACCGTGTCCGGGCAGGTGGCGGCGGGGACGGTGGCGGGCATCGGGCTCGGCACGCTCGTCTACGCGGCCACCGACTCGCCGCTGCTGTCGGCGCTGAGCATGTTCGGTGCGTCGTTCGCCCAGCTGATCGGCGCGGCGACGGTGCTGTCGTGGGCGGACCGGGTGCCGCCCCGGGCCGCGCTGACCGGGCTCGCCGTGTTCGCGGCGCTGACGACCGCCGTGCTTGCCGTGCCGGGGCTGCCGATCGCGGCCCTGTTCGCGGTCATCTTCGCGCAGGGCCTGGCCAACTCCGTCGGCGGCGGCGTCCGGTACGGGCTGCTCGCCGAGATCCTCCCCGCGGAGGGCTACATCCTCGGTCGATCGCTGCTGAACATGTCCGTCGGCGCGATGCAGATCGGCGGCTTCGCCGTCGGCGGTGCCCTCGTCGCCGCCGTGTCGCCGCGCGGCGCGCTGCTCGTCGGGGCAGGCCTGCAGGTGGTGTCGGCGCTCATGGCCCGCTTCGGGCTCAGCCGGCGGCCACCGCGCGCCACGGACCGGGCGTCGGTGCGGGCGACCTGGCGCGGCAACCGGCAGGTGTGGCAGCCCGGCGTGTACATCGCGATGTGGGTGCCGAACGGGCTCATCGTCGGCTGCGAGGCGCTGTTCGTGCCGTACTCGCCGGCCGCGGCCAGCGTGCTGTTCGTCACCTCCGCCATCGGCATGCTCGCCGGTGACGCGATCGCCGGGCGGTTCGTCCCGCCGCGGCTGCGGTTCCGGCTCAGCGGGCCGCTGCGGTGGCTGCTCGCCGCGCCGTACCTGCTGTTCTTCCTCGAACTGCCGCTGCCGGTCGCGGCGGCCCTGGCCGGGATCGCGTCCATCGGCTACGGCGCGACGCTGCTGCTGCAGGACCGGCTCCTGGCCACGACGCCGGAACCGTTGCACGGCCAGGCACTCGGCCTGTTCGGCTCGGGGCTGCTGGCCATGCAGGCGGTCGGCGCCACGCTCGGCGGGCTCATCGCCCAGTGGGTGCCGCCGGGCACCGCGATGGGCATCCTCGCGATCGGCTCGCTGCTGGTGTCCGCGGCCCTGTTCGTGGCCCGCGTCGCACCCCGCCGCCGCGCGGCGGAACTGCAACCGGCGGCGCTCTGACCAAGGCGGGCACCCGTTTCCAGGGTGCCCGCCGTCGATCAGGCCAGGGCCAGGCTGGCGCGCCGGCGCTCCGCGTCCTTGTCCAGGACGCGGACCGTCACGGCGGCGCCGACCTGCAGGCCGGTCACGCCGTGCAGCAGGCCGTCGACACCGTCGGCGAACCGAACGAACGTGCCGAACGGCACCACGCCGGACACCTCACCGACGACGACGTCGCCGATGCTGAGATCTTCGAAGCGGGACATGCGATCACCTCCTTCCTCGGCAGGCTCCGCTCATGCGGGGCGGTGCGGAAGGAGTGGCGGGCCACGGGCCCGCCGGCAGCTCAACGAACTGCCGGACGCCTTGTCTGTGCACGGCACATGGCCGACCCGGCAGTCACCGCTGCACCGTAGCCGTCACGCTGGCCGTTGGGCAAGGACCGGCCGCGCCCGTCCGGCTCCGCCTCAGCGCACCTCGGCGAGGAAGCCGGTGACGAGGTCGCGGTAGCGGTCCGGCTGGTTGCGGGCGATGACGTGCCCCGCGCCCGCGACGTGCACCAGCGTCGCGCCGGGTCGGGTGCGGTGCATGGTGGCGTGGACCACGCCCGTGTCGCATTGAATTTTTATATAGATTCTCGATACAGTTCGCCGGTGAAGCGAACCCAGGTCGATGCGCTGACCACGCTCATCGAGGACTTCAACACGCTGTTCATCCGGCTGCCGATGGTGCAGCGGCTGGGGTTCAGCGCACTGTCGGTGGTGCACACGCTGTCGCGGCGCGGGCCGATGCGGCTCACCGCGCTGACCGCGACGGAGCAGCTCACCCAGCCCGCCATCACCAGCCTGGTGCAGCGCCTCGAGGAGGACGGCCTGGTCGAGCGGCGCGCCGACCCCACCGACGGCCGGGCCGTGCTGGTGACGCTGACCGCCGCCGGCGCGGACATCGTGCGGTCCCGGCACGCCAGCCGGGTGGACCGCCTCGCCGAGCTCATCGCCGGGCTGGACGGCGCCGAGCAGGACGCGATCGCCGCGGCCATGCCGGCCTTCGCCCGCGTCATCAAGCTGGGTGCGGCATGAGCTTCCCGCTGGCGCAGCAGCCGATCCACGTCCCCGACGAGGTCCTGACCGACCTCACCGCGCGGCTGAAGGCCACCCGGTGGCCCCGCGGCACCGGCAACGACGACGGCTTCTACGGTGTGCCGCCCGCGCAGATGCGGGCGCTGGTCGAATACTGGGCCGACGGCTACGACTGGCGCGCCGCCGAGCGGGCCATCAACGCCTACGAGCACTACCGCGTCGACGTCGCCGGCGTGCCGCTGCACTTCATGCGCCGGCCCGGCACCGGACCGGCCCCGACGCCGCTGATCCTGTCGCACGGCTGGCCGTGGACGTTCTGGCACTGGTCGAAGGTCGTCGACGCCCTCGCCGACCCGGCCGCGCACGGCGGCGACCCGGCCGAGGCGTTCGACGTGATCGTGCCGTCGCTGCCCGGGTTCGGGTTCTCCACCCCGCTGACCGAGCGGCCCGACATGAACTTCTGGAAGATCGCCGACGTCTGGCACGAGCTGATGACGGGCGTGCTCGGCCACGAGCGGTATGCGGCGGCCGGCTGCGACGTCGGCGCGCTCATCACCGGCCAGCTCGGGCACAAGTACGCCGCATCCCTGCACGGCATCCACATCGGCTCCGCGCTGAAGCTGACCATGTTCAACGGCGACCGGGCCTGGGACCTGTCAGGTGGCATCCCGATCCCCGACGGCCTGCCACCCGAGATCCACGCCAGGATCGTGGCGCTGGAGCGCCGCTTCGCCGTCCACCTCGCCGCGCACCTGCTGGACCCCGAGACCCTCGGCTACGGGCTCAGCGACTCCCCGGCCGGCATGCTCGCCTGGGTCCTGCGGCGCTGGAGCATGTGGTCGGACAGTCACGGCGACGTGGAGACCGTGTTCCCCAGGGACGACCTGCTCACGCACGCGACCATCATCTGGGCCGGCGCGTCGATCGCCAGCTCGATCCGGACGTACGCGAACAACAACCGCTACCCGTGGCAACCCTCACACGACCGCCGCCCGGTCGTCGAGGCCCCGACCGGCATCACCTTCGTCGGCCACGAGAACCCGCCCGGCGTCAGCACCGGCGAGCAGCGCGTCGCGCACTTCCTGGCCAGCGACCGGGCCGAGTGGTATCACCACGTCAACATCACCGCACACGAGCACGGCGGGCACTTCATCCCGTGGGAGCTGCCCCGCGAGTGGGTCGACGACCTGCGCCGCACGTTCCGCGGCCGGCGGTAGCGCACCCCGCCATCACGCGCTGCAGCCGCACGGCCTCAGCCTCAGCCGCGGCCTCGGCCTCGGCCGAGGGTGGCGGGGTCGGCGGAGTACGCCGGCGGGAGCTTGGGAACGGGCCAGCCGGCATCCGGGGCGAAGTCGCACCAGGTGCCGTCGAACGGGAAGCGGCCCGCCTCGGCGGCGGCGACCACGCGCTCGCCCTCCGCCCGGATCGCGGCCGCCTCCTCAGCATTCCAGAAGCCGGGGCGGCCGATGCAGGCGGTGAACTCGTCCTCGTCCTTCCACGACCAGGTGCGGTCCGGCGCCACCACGACGTCGAGGTGGTGATCGATGATGTCGATCCCGCCGTCGCGGCGGTGCACCGGGGACTCCAGGTTCACATACCATCCGCGGAACGCGCCGCCGGTGAAGAACCACCACACCGAGTGGGCGGCGCCGGGCGGGTGCAGGAGCAGGACGTCGGCGTCGCGCCAGGTGCGCATCGACAGCGCCGCCGCGCCGTAGGCGTCGGTGGTCGGCCGGGCGCGCAGCACGCGGCCGTCGTCCTCGACGCGGCAGGCGAAGTCGGCGCCTTCCGGCAGCCACAGCAGCAGGCCACGCGCGTCGTCGGCAACGACCCTGGTCGCCAGGGCCCACGTCAGGTGCGGCCCGCGGAAATATCGCCGGACCACGGTCGACTGCAGTGCCGGCACGGCCATCGACCGAGCGTACCGAACTAGGATGCTGGTATGGCACGGGTACTGGTGACGGGTTCGGTCGACGGGATCGGGCTGGAGACCGCGACGCAACTGCTGCGGCTCGGGCATGACGTGGTCCTGCACGCGCGGAGCGAGGCGCGGGTCGCCGCGGCCGGGCTGCCAGGGGTGCCGGCGGTCGTCGGCGACCTGGCGTCGCTGGCGGAGACGAAGGCCCTCGCGAAGGATGCCGGGGCGTTCGACGTGGTCGTGCACAACGCGGGCATCGGCGGGCAGGACGAGCGGCAGGTGACCGGCGACGGGCTGGAGCGGACGTTCCAGGTGAACACGCTCGCGCCCTATGTGCTGACGGCCCTCATGCCGCGCCCGGCCCGCCTGATCTACCTCACCTCAGGCCTGGAGTCGGCCGGGGTGGCCGACCTCGCCGACCTGCAGTACGAGCGCAAGCCGTGGCACGGCATGCAGGCGTACTGCGACTCGAAGCTGCACGACGTGGCGCTCGCGTTCGCGGTGGCCCGGCTGTGGCCGCAGGTGCACAGCAACGCCGTGGACCCGGGCTGGATCCGCACGAAGCTCGGCGGTGCGAACGCCACCGACGGCCTGCCGGAGGGCGCCGAGACGCAGGTGTGGCTGGCGACCGCCGACGAGCCGGCGGCGGCGGTCACCGGCCGCTACTTCAAGCGCCGCACCGACCTGAAGGCCAACCCGGCCGCGTATGACCGGGGTGTCCAGGACGGGCTGCTCGCGGCGTGCGAGGCGCTGTCAGGGGTGAAGCTCACCAGCTGATGGTGGTGCCGTCGCGGTAGCCGACGCGCCGCGGCCCGATCAGCGCCGGCCGCTCGACGAGCACGCACACGTCCTCGCCCGGCCACCACCAGCCGGCGGCGCGGGCGAGCGAGGCCCACGCGTCGAGCTGGTCGGCGTCGTGCGCGCGATACTGTGCCAGGCCGAGCTTGCGCAGCATGTCGTAGAGGCCGATCCAGGTGACGTCCTGCTGGCCGTACCAGCAGACCGGCAGTGTCCCTTGTGGACCGATGACGGACCGGACCGGCCAGGTGAGGCCGGCCGCGACCGGGATGTGCAGCGACTGGCGCAGCACCTCCCGCAGCGGCACCCCGGCCTCGATCGCCTGCACCGGTGGCAGCACCGGCCACGGCTTGTGCCGGTCCTCCTTGTCCGGCTTCTTCACCGTCGCGGTCAGGTCCGGGTGGGTGGCCGCGTCGTCGAGGGCGCCGCGCAGCCGGGCCAGACCGGTGGCGATGTCACCGGCGAGCGGCGGTGTCCCTTGTGGACGCCGGGCGAGGACCCACGACTGCAGGTCCCGGTGCGTGGGCATCCCGGTGAGCAGCGGCAACGCCTTGCGCGGCGAGTCGACCCAGCGGAACGCCGGCGCACGGCGATGCTGCCGGCGGTAGATGCCGGCGATGAGGTGTTCGGTGCTGGCCCGGTCGGCGGGCCCAGTGGAACGTCCCACGTCGAGCCACTCGTCGCGGATCGGCTCCGCGCGATGCCAGAGCTCGACGATGCGAGCCACTGGACGGACTGCGGGCGGGCGTTCGGTGGAACGGAATGCGGGGGCAGCGGCGGCACGCCGCGCCGTGGCGGTCAACGCGCGAGGGCGGACGCGCCCTTCCGGTGAGTGCTGATCATGTCGTTCATTGTGCAGGTTGGCGCCCGCCGCCCGCAACCCCGCCACGCAGTCCTTGTCACCGCTGGGCGCCGGCAGGTGCCGGTCACACCGTGACGTTGCCGACGCCCTTGAATGAGCGGCTCACCTTCTTGGCCAGAGTGAGGTAGCAGCGCGCCGAGCGGTCGCCCGTCTCCCAGCCGATCTCGGCGGCGGTCAGCCATGCGATGGAGAAGATGTCCTGCCGGTCGAAGTTGCCGGCGGACATGCCCGTGTAGGCGAGCAGGCGCTGCTCGCAGGCCTTGCCGAAGACGGCGTCGACGCCTTTGCTGTCGGCGGGGTAGGTCGATGCGTTCGGCTGCTGCACGAAGCCGACGAACTCGGCGTCGTGCGGCGCGGTGCACTCGACCGGAGTGAGGTCCTTGATGAGCTTGTTCTCAATGACCTTGGTGCCGCAACCGATCGTCAGCGGGCCACCAGGGCGCAGCGTGTCCTTGAACGTCGCGTCGTGGCTCACGATGTGGTCGGCGGCGGACTGGATGGCGGCGACGTCGCAGCGGTAGGACCGGGCACCGCCACGCCACTGCGCGGCGGTCGGCACGTGCAGGTACAGATACACCAGGCCGGTCTGCCAGGCGCCACCGAGGTAGGCCTCAGCCGCCTTCTCGCAGTCGGCGTACAGCCCTGACGTGGCGGTGCGGGCCGGCACTACGGCGCTGTCCGCGACCGTGCCCGTGATCTCTCCGATGTGGATGGTCTGCATCTGGTGGGTGGCTGTGCAGTCGGCCAGGACGACGTAGTCGAATGCCCCCGGCTCATACGCGGACCAGGCGTTCGTGCTCCAGCAGTCCCCGACGACCGGCTCCCGGACCTTGCCCTCAGCCAGCATCGCCCAGTCGTCGACGAGGTTTCCGTCGCTGCCCGCGGGCATCGCGGCGCACCCGCCGAGCAGCATCAGGGCGCAAGCCATCAACACGAACCGCTGAATCATGCTGTGCCGCCTCCCCCGAGAATGTGCCAGCGCATCATTGCAGTGGTGGACCGGTCCGGCAATCGACCGGTCAGCCGACTGAGCAACACGCGGTGATCACCGCAGTCGCATGAGTCCGGCGCCGGTCGGGCTGAAGCCGCATGATGAGAGGTAGAAGCCGCTCAGGTGGTCCTCGAAGTCGACGTGCAGCCACTCGCAGCCGCCGGCCCGCGCCCCGTCGACGGCGGCGGCCACCAGAGCGGCCCCGATGCCCCGACGCTGTGCCGCGGCGGACACCACGGTGTCGAGCACGAACGCGTGGCCCGCGCCGTCCCAGGCCACGTTCACGAACCCGAGAAGCGCCCCGCCGCCGTCGGACGCGGCGCGGGCGCAGACCCAGCCGAGGCTGTGCCGGTTGACCCGCTCCCACCAGCCGTCGCCGGTCGGCGGATGCCCGAACCCTTCCGCGTGCAGCGTCTCCACCTCGGCGTCGGCGAACCCGCCGCGCCACGAATAGCTGATCGTTTCAGTCACCGACACGGATGGCACCCTACCTGTCCGTGACCGGCACGGGTCTATGCTGCCGGAATGTCCTTCCGCCAGGGCACGGGCCGGCTGTGTCTGGACTTCGTCCACACGCTGCGGGACCGTGGCACCGGCCGGCCCGTCGACGACCTCCCCGACGGCCCGGCGCTCGCCGCCTGGGTCCGGCAGTTCGGCCCGGTCGCGCCGGCGCCCGGCAGCAGCGTGCCGGGCGTGATCGTCGCCGGCGCCCAACGCCTCCGCGAGGCGGTCCACACGCTGGTCGTCGTGGGTGCGCCGGGGCCACCCGACGGCGTGCGCGACGCGGTCAACGACGCGGCGGCCCGCTCGGTGCCGGTGCCGTTCCTGGACGCCGGCGGCGCGCTGCGGTGGCAGGCCGCGGACCCGGTCACCGCGACCCTGGCGCTGGTCGCCCGCGACGCCCTCGACCTGGTCACGTCGCCCGCCGCGGCGCACGTGCGGGCCTGCGCCGACCCGCAGTGCCGGGCGTTGTTCCTGGACGGGTCGCGGACCGGCACCCGCCGCTGGTGCTCCGCGGACCCGTGCGGCAACCGGGCCCGCAAGCGCCACATCACCGGCGCACCGCCAGCCGGTCAAGTCAGCCGAGCCGGTCACGTCACCGGTGCACCGCGAGCCGGGTGAACTCCTCCACGGTGCCGTCGAACAGCACATCGGACACCTGGGTCAGCAGCACCCGCACGGTGCCGGTCGCCGGGCTGTTGCTCCAGCTCGTGCCGTAGCCGCCGTCCCAGCCGTAGGTGCCGTCGGCGTGCACCGCCATGCCGTACCCCCAGCCGTGGCCGCCGAGCAGCATCCCGCCGCCCTCGATCTGCGCCGGGGTCAAGTGGTTGGTGGTCATCGCCCGCAGCGACGGCCCCGCGCCGAGCAGGAAGCGGCCGAACGCCACCACATCGTCCACAGTGGACGCGAGCCCGGCCGCGCCGTCGGGGAACGCCGGCTCACGCGCCCAGTCCTCCGCGGTCGCCAGGTCCGTCTGCCGTTCGCCGCCGAAGTAGCTCGCCGGCAGCTCCCGGACCCGGTCCGGCGGCAGCGCGAACCCGGTGCCGGTCATGCCGAGCGGGTCGAACAGCCGTTCCCGCAGCAGGTCACCCAGCGGCATCCCGGCTGCCCGGGCCGCCAGCACGCCCAGGACGAGGCCGCTGGAGTTGTACGCCCAGCGCTCCCCCGGCTGGAACAGCAGCGGCAGGGTCCCGAACCGCCGCATCCACTCGTCGACGTTGTGCGGGGTCCGCGGGTCGGGCCGGGCAAGGGTCAGCTCCAGCGCCTCCGCGGCCCGCACCACCGGGTACGGCGGGTTGACCGGCGGATCCGCGGCCGGGTCGAGCAGCAGCCCGTGCCCCATCCGGTAGGTGAGCACGTCCCGAACGGTGATCGCCCGCCGCGCCGGCACCGTGTCGTCGACGTCGGCGTCCAGGCGCCGCAGCACCCGCGGCCCGGCGAGCTCCGGCAGCAGCCGGTCGACCGGCTCGTCGAGGGTCAGCAACCCGTCCTCGACCAGCATCATCGCGGCCGCGGCGACCATCGGCTTCGTCACCGACGTCAGCCGGAACGGCGTGTCCCGCCGCATCGGCTCGGCGCCCGCATCGAACGCGGTCGCGCCGAGGACCTCGACCCGGACCGGCCCGTCGGCGCCGGCGACCGCCGCCACCAGGCCCGGCACCGCGCCACCGTCGACCAGTCCGGCCAAGCTCCGGTACAAGACATCCATACCCTCACCTTATGGTGGTCATCGTGGAGACGTCCCTGACCGCAGCGGTCGACGCGTTGCGCCGGTCCGGCCTGGAGCCGGTCGTCCGCCAGGCACCGCGCCAGTGGTCGGCGAGCCCGGTGGAGCCCGGCGCCTGGGTGCGGATGCCCGGCGACGAGGCCTACGCGGTGGTGACCGTCGCCGACATCCGGCCCGGCGACCGGATCGGCGACTGGGAGCCGGCCCGGACGCTGCCGGACCCGACGGCGGTCCTCGGCTTCACCGCCGCGTTCTACGAGCGCCGCCCCGACGCCGACACCCAGCCCCTGGAGCACGGCGACCCGGTCGCGGTGCCGTCCGGGCAGTTCCACTCGGTGTTCCCCGAGGACGTCGTGGCCGCCGTCGAGGACTGGGCGCAGTGGGAGGCGACCTGGTCGGTCATCCCCGCCTGCGAGCCCGAGGGGCGGCGCCGGGCCCGGCTCCAGCGCCTCGCCAGGTCGAAGCTCGCCGGCGGCGGCATCCCCGTCGACGTCGCCCTCGACCCGATGCTGCTGGCGATGCTGTCCGAGCAGCAGGCCGAGGACCTCGACGAGACCATCGCCGGGCTGTTCCTGCCCGGGATCCGGTGGTGGTTCCCGCGCGACCGCACCGGCGGCCGGCTCGCCGGCAAGATCCAGGTGCTGCTGCGCGAGGTCGTGCCGCCGGCGAACCCGGCGGGCAAGGGCATCTGGCTCGTCGTGGGCACCGTGCCGGGCGGTGGGCTGCGCGCCGGGCTGGCCCGGTTCGTGGGCAAGTCGACGTATCACCGCTGGGACCGGATCCCGCAGTACTGGCAGTCCCCCGCCGCCACCGTCGAGGAGCTGTGGGGCGTCGGCGACCGGCACCCGGCGGACGTGGTCGCCGCGGCCGTCGACGCGCTGCTCGCCGGCCGCGCCCTGGACGCGCTGGACCTGTGCGGCGTCACCACCGACCGCGCCACCGCCCGGGTCCTGCAGGGGCTGCCGGAGAGCTTCCGGCTGCGGGAGTGGACCGACAAGTGGACCACCAACGCCACCGGCCTCATGACGAACGCGGCGCCGTGGCGCTGGTCCGCGTCGGTGGTGCGGGGCCAGCGCCCCCGCCGCCTGGAGACGCTCGGCGGGTTCGGCGCCAGCCGCCGCCCGGGCCTGTTCCTCGGCTCCGCCGGCGGCACCCCGCACCTGACGTTCGCGCAGAGCGGCAGCCCGCTGGTCGCCCCGCGCGCCGAGTGGGAACGCGACCTGGACTACGACCTGGTCCGTCTCGGGCTCATCGCCCCCGCCCAGATCCCGTTGCGGCGGCAGTGACGGCGGTACGCTGCGGGGCATGTCGCTGCACGAGATCGTGCCCGGCGTGCATGCCTGGGTCCAGCCGGACGGCACGTGGTGGCTCAACAACGCCGGTGTGGTCGCCGACGACGGGCAGGTCCTGATCGTCGACACCTGCGCGACCGAGACCCGGACCCGGCGGTTCCTCGCCGCGGTGGACGAGGCGACCGGCGGCGGCACTGTCCGGCTCGCGGTCAACACCCACCAGCACGGCGACCACAGCTACGGCAACAGCCTCCTGCCGGCCGCCACCGTCATCGTCGGCCACGAGCACATGCGGGAAGGGCTGCGCGTCGACCCGGTCATCGACGGCTGCCCGCCGCTGTGGCAGCCCGTCCCCGACTGGGGCGCGGTCACCCGCCGGTTGCCCGACGTCACCGTCCGGGACCGGCTCACCATCCACATCGGACAGCGCCGGGTCGACGTCGTGCACCCGGGCGGCCCTGCCCACACGACCGGCGACGTCGTCGCGTGGCTGCCCGGCGAGCGGGTGCTGTTCGCCGGCGACCTGGTCTTCAACGGCCTCACCCCGCTGGTGTTCATGGGTTCGGTCACCGGTGCTGTCGCGGCCCTGGACTGGCTCGCCGGGTTCGAGCCCGCGTATCTGGTCCCGGGGCACGGCCCGCTGCTCACCGCCGCCGACATCCCGGCCGTGTTCGACGGGATCCGCCGGTACCTGCGGCTGGTCCTCGACACGGCGGCCGAAGGCATGCGCGCCGGACTGACCCCGCTGGAGGCCGCCCGCGCGTGCGACCTCGGCGAGTTCGCCGGCTGGGCGGACGCGGAGCGGATCGTGCCCAACCTGCACCGGGCGTACGCCGACACCCTCGGCACCGACGTCGACCCGGTCGCCGCCCTCATCGACGCGGTGACCTGGCGCGGCTCCCCCATGCCCACCCAGGTCTGACCCGGCCCGCTCGACCTGCCGGTCCGGGAGGACGGCGGTAAGATCGACACGATGACGGACTGGATCTTCGCGGTCATCGACCAGCTGGGGCCCGTCGGGGTGGGGCTGCTCATCGCGTTCGAGACGCTGGTGCCGCCGATCCCGTCGGAGCTGATCCTGCCCCTGGCCGGGTTCCGGGCGCGGGCCGGGGCGATGCATCCGGTGCTGGTCTGGTGCTGCGCGACCGCCGGGGCCGTCGCCGGGTCGCTGGTGCTCTACTGGATCGGTGCCCGGCTCGGATATGAGCGCCTGCACCGGCTCGCGGGGCGGCGCTGGTTCCTGCTGACCGGGCAGCGCGACCTGGAGCGCGGGCGGCGGCTGTTCCGGCGGCACGGGTCGTGGTTCGTGGCGCTGTCGCGGTGCGTGCCGATCCTGCGCAGCCTCGTGTCGATCCCGGCCGGGATCGAGCGGATGCGGCTGCCGAAGTTCGTGCTGCTGACCGCCGCCGGCTCCGGGGTGTGGAACGCGCTGTTCATCGGCGCCGGCTGGCTGCTCGCAGAGCGCTGGCACGAGGTCGAGCGCTACAGCGGGCCGGCCGGCACCGTCGTCGGCGTGCTGCTGTGCGCCGGGGTCGCGGTCCTCGCGGTTCGCAAGCTCCGGACGTCCTGACCGGGAATTTCCCGGGTACGGCGATTGTCAGCAGCAGTGAACAGCCGAACGAGCGTGAGGAGCGACAGGTGGCGAGCAACATCGTGGCGTGTCCGGCCTGCGGCAAGCGCAACCGGGTCCCGGCCACGGCGACCGGCACGCCCGCGTGCGGCAGCTGCGGCGCGCGGGTGCCGTGGATCGTCGACGCCGGCGACGACACGTTCGCCGAGGTCGCCGAGCGCTCCACCACCCCGGTGCTGGTCGACCTGTGGGCCCAGTGGTGCGGCCCGTGCCGGGCGGTCAGCCCCGCCCTGGAACAGGTCGCCACGCAGCTCGCCGGGGCAGTGAAGCTGGTCAAGGTCGACGTCGACGCGGCACCGGCGCTGTCGCGGCGCTTCGACGTGCGGGCCGTGCCGACGCTGATGGTGATCAAGGACGGCAAGGTCGTCGCCCGCCAGTCCGGTGCCGCACCGGCCTCGACGCTGCGCCGCTGGGTCGAGCAGTCCCTGGCCACGTCCGCCGCCTGACCTACGGCCGCTCGTCCTCGGCGGGCCGCTCACCGTCGACCGGCCGCTCATCCTCGACCGGTCGTTCAGCATCGGCGGGCCGCCGGGGACCGAACGCGACGACGTACACGAGCAGGGCCGTCATGACGCCCGCGCCCGCCCACATGGCATGCTGCCAGCCCTCGACGAAGGACTCCTGGGCCGCTCGGATCAGCGCCTGCGCGTTGGCACCGTCGGCCGCCGCGAGGGCGTTGGCGATGCCTTCGCGAGCCGCGCGGGCGGCGGCGTCCGGGGCATCGTCGAGCCGGGCGTCGATCGCGTCGCGGTAGCCGGCGGACAGGACTGCGCCGAGCAGCGCGACGCCGAGCGCGGTGCCGAGCTCCCTGGTGACGTCGTTGAGCGCGGACGCGACGCCCTGCCGGGCGCGGGGCAGCGCGGTGGTGATGGCCTCGGTGGACGGCGTCATCGCCAGGCCCATGCCCAGGCCCATGGCGAGCATGCCGGGCAGCACCGAGCGGTAACCGCCGTCGACGGAGACGAAGGCGGCCATGAGGGCCAGTCCGGCGCCGCTCAGGAGGATCCCCGACGCCATCGTCGGACGGGCGCCGGCTCGCGCCGCGACCCGTGGGGCGAGCCCGGAGGCGAGCATCATCAGCAGCGCCATCGGCATGAGCGCGAGGGTGGAGCGCAGGCCGGACCAGCCGAGCACCGCCTGGAAGTACGGGAACAGCACCACGAAGATCCCCGCCTGCACGCCGAACACCACCAGCAACGTCACCGAGCCGCCGGCGAGTCCCCGCTTGCGGAAGAGGCGGACGTCGAGCAGCGGTGCCGGCCGGCGCAGTTCCCACGCCACGAAGCCGGCCGAGCCGATGACGCCGACCAGGAGGCTCAGCAGCGTCACCGGCGCGGTCCAGCCCCGTGCCGGACCCTCGTGGAGGACGAAGGTGAGCCCGACCGCGGCGACCACGGACGCCAGCGCGCCGACGGTGTCGAACCCGCGCGGCGACTCCTCGCGCAAGTCCGGGACGGTCCGCAGCGCCATGCCGACCGCGACGACGACGAGCGCGACGGGCAGGACGAACAGCCACCGCCAGCTCGCCAGGTCGACGAGGATCGCCGACAGGTACATCCCCAGGATGCCGCCGCCACCGGCGACGCCGGTCCAGACGCCGATCGCCCGGGAGCGCTCCCCGTCCGGGAACGTCGAGGTGATGACGGCCAGCGTGACCGGCATGATCATCGCCGCGCCGACGCCGCTGAGGAGCCGTGCGGCGATCATGACCGCGGACGAGGTGGCGACGCCGGCCGCCGCGCTCGCCAGCCCGAAGATGATCAGGCCGGTGAGCAGCACCGGCCTGCGGCCCCACCGGTCGCCGACCGCGCCGAGCGGCAGGAGCAGCGCGGCCAGGCTGATGGTGTACGTGTTGATGATCCACAGCACGGTGCCCTGCGAGGCGTCGAACGCGAGGGCGATCTCCTGCTGGGCGACATTCAGCCCGGAAACGGACGCGATGACCGCCATGAGGGCGATGCACACCGTGATCAGGATCGCCCGCCGCCGGCGCGGGTCGTCGATCGTCGCGCCGGCGGCGCGCAGCGGGGGAAGCGAGGTCGAGGACGTCATGCCGCCGATCGTGATCACGACGAGGCAGATGTGCAAACGTTCTTGCCGAATGGCAAAATGGGGACATGGACGAGGAACTGGACCGCAGGCTCGACGCCGTCGGGCCGAGGCTGAAGCGTCTCCGCCTGCGCCGCGACATCACGCTCACCGACCTCGCGCGGGAGACCGGCATCTCCGTCAGCACACTGTCCAGGCTCGAGGCGGGCCTGCGCCGTCCGACGCTCGAGCAGCTGCTCCCGCTGGCCCGCGCGCACGGCGTCACGCTCGACGAGCTCGTCGACGCGCCGCCGACCGGCGACCCCCGCATCAACCTGCGGGCCATCTCCTGCGGCGACGGGTCGGCCATCCTGCCCCTGACCCGCCGGGCCGGCGGCATCCAGGCCTACAAGTTCGTCCTGCCGGCGGGCGCCGACGACCGCGAACCCGACCTGCGCACCCACGAGGGATACGACTGGGTCTACGTCCTCAACGGCACGCTGCGCCTGGTCCTCGGCGAGCACGACCTCATCCTCAGCCCGGGCGAGGCCGCCGAGTTCGACACCCGCACCCCGCACTGGTTCGGGGCCACCGGCGCCGGCCCCGTGGAGTTCCTCAGCCTCATCGGCAAGCAGGGCGAGCGCGCCCACGTCCGCGCGGCACCGAAGGCAACCTGACGCTACCGGCATGCACCTCGGCGCAACTCACGTGTCGGGTGATCGGTCCGATGTCAGTGAACGTCGGAGGTCAGCGGGCGTACGGGTGCGAAGGGGAACACGATGGCGAAGGACGAGAAGGACAAGGCGGCCGAAGAGGCTCCGAAGAAGCGCTCCAAGAAGAAGCTCATCGTGATCCTGGCGATCGTCCTCGTCGCGCTCGGCGGTGGTGGTGCCGGTGGATACATGATGTTCGCGCCGAAGTCGGCAGCGGCAAAGGAGGTCCTCGTCGCGGGGGTCGTCGTGCCGCTGGACGCGGTCACGATCAACCTCGCCGACGGGCACTACCTGAAGCTGAAGATGACGCTGCAGGCGACCGACAAGGCGGCCGAGGCCCCGGACGGCAGCAAGGCGCTGGACGCCGCCATCTCCCTGTTCAGCAACATGGACGCCAAGGAGCTGCTGACCAACGAGGGCCGCGAGAAGTACAAGACGCAGCTCAAGGAGAAGGTCGTGCAGGCCTACACGGTCAAAAAGGAGAAGGAGATCATGGACGTGTACTACACCACGTTCGTGATCCAGTAGCGCCCGGCCGCCGCTCCGACGTGGTGGCAATGAGACCCGGTGGGGCCCGTGATGTTCACGGGCCCCACCGTCGTCGTGGGGTCAGCCGGGCTTCGGGCCGCCGCCGCGGCGCATGAGGCGCTCCGCGACGACCGTGGTCCCGGGCGCGTCCCGGCCGCCGGGTCCGGGCAGGACGGTGACGTTGTCCAGGTGCAGCTCGCCGCCGCAGTGGTCGCAGGTGACCCGCGGAGTGGCCGGATGGCCGCACCCGTCGTGCCGCAGGCGCATCGGCGGGCCCTCGGGGGCCTCGTGCCGGTCGCCCCAGGCCATGACGGTCAGAGCGACCGCGAACAGGTCCCGGCCCCGCGGCGTCAGCAGGTACTCGTCGCGCGGGGGGCGCTGCTCGTACCGCCGGCGCTCGACCAACCCGTCGGACACGAGCCGATCCAGGCGGTCGGCGAGCATGTTGGTGGCGATGCCGAGGTCGCGGCGCAGCTCCTCGTAGCGGTTGACGCCGAGGAACAGGTCCCGCAGGACGAGCAGCGTCCAGGGGTCGCCGATGACGCCGGCGGCGCGGGCGATCGAGCAGTGCATCGCGGCGAAACGGTCCCGGTCCACGGCCACAGACTAGTGCATTGCAAGTTGCAAGCGACTAGGCTGTCGGGCATGTACCACGCGATCACCCGGGCCAGGGTCCGGGCACTGTGGCGGCGGATCGGCACGGGCGAGTATCAGGTGGCGGTCGCGACCGCCGCGCGGGATCTGGAGTTCCACTTCGCCGGCCCACCGCCGATCGGGGTGCACCTGCGCGGCCGGGACGCGTTCGCCGACTGGTTCCGCGGCGTGTTCGAGCTGTTCCCCGGCCTGCGGATCACCCTCACCGACGTCGTCGTCACCGGCTGGCCGTGGCGCACGACCGCGGTGGTCAAGCTGCGCCTGACCGCGCGCCTGGCCGACGGCAGCGTGTATGAGAACCAGGCGATGCAGTGGCTGCGCCTGCGCTGGGGCCGGATGGTGTACGACGACGTCATCGAGGACACGCACGCCCTCGCCGCGGCCCGGGAGATCCAGCTCAGGCAGGCGCCAGCCGCAACGTGAGGTAGGGGACCGCGCCCGGCTCCGGCACGTAACGGTCCACCTCGACGAAGCCGCGTGCCTCCGCGAACCGGACACCACCGGCGTTCGCCGCCCACACCACCGTCTCGACGGCGGGCGCGGCGTGCTCGGCGGCCTGCCGCATGGCCCGCTCGTAGAGGGCCGCCCCGATCCCCCGCCCGCGCCACGGCGGCAGCACCCGCACGATCACCGTGGCCGCCGCGCCGTCCTCCTCGGGCGGCCGGACGGTGGTGCAGCCGACGAGGACGTCGCCGTCGTAGGCGACCTCCAGCAGGTACTTCCCGGCCCGCTCCCGTGCCTCGTCGAAGGACATCGCGGCGTCCGGCACGACGGTGTTGTGCACGTGCCGCCAGTCCTCGAGCGCGGCGTCGTCCTCGGGTGCTCCGATCCGCAGCTTCGACACAGCCGCCGACCTTACCGGGCCGGAAACGACAGTGGTGGGCGGGGGGCGGCCGGCCGGCCGCCCGGCAGGGGTGGGGGGGGGGGGGGGGCGGGGAGGGCGCCCCCGCGCCCCCCCGCGGCGCCCGCCCCCCACCCCCCCCCCCCCCCCGCGCGCCGCCCCCCGG
>NZ_JBFAPO010000064.1:0-68949 GCF_040676755.1 Dactylosporangium sp. NPDC049525
CTCACCGGTGTCCAGTTCACCCGGCTGCCCCCCCACCGCGCGGCCGGGGGGGGGCGCGCCCGCCGCCGGCCTCCTCGTCAGAGTGCGGGGTGCTGTTCGCGCACCGGGCTCAAGGATTCCAGCAGCGTGGCGAGGTACAGGATCGTCGACTCCGCGTACCAGCTGGCGGCCAGCTGCACCCCGATGGGCATGCCGTCGCCGGTCGTGCCGAACCGCATGGACAGGGCCGGGAGTCCCGTCAGGTTGAACGGGACGGTCGTTGAGCTCACGTGGAAGGCCTCCATCGTGCGGCCGTCGAGCGTGAACTGCGTGAGCCCATGCTTGTGCGCGGGGATCGTCGTGACCGGGAGCAGGAGCGCGTCGTACCGCTGGAAGTAGTCCGCGAAACCGTCCCGGAGCCGCTCGATGCCTTGCTCGGCCAGGACGTAGTCCTGCACGGAGGTGTCAGGTGTGGCGAGCATGGTCGTGGAGTACGTGAACATCTCGTCTTCGTGGCCCGCGGTGACCTCCCGCATCACCGGCTTCATCTCCATGACGTGCTGCCGGGTGAAGAGTTCGAGGGGGTTGTCCCGCTCGAGCGCCGGGATGCTCACGGCATCAACGCGGATCCCCGCGTCCTGCAGGGCATCGGCGGCATCCTGAACAGTTGCCGCGACCTCGGCGTCGACCGGACCGAGTCCCGAGTCGACCAGCCAGCCGAGGCGGACGGGCCGGACCGGCGAGGCACCCACGCCGGCGTCGAACTCGCGCGGGACGGTCGCGAAGCCGTCGGCGCCGTCGGGACCGGACAGCAACGAGTACGCCAGTGCGAGGTCGCGGATGCTGCGGGCCATGGGACCGGCGTGCCAGTCACGACGCGGCTCCCGCGGCCAGGCTCCCGTCATCGGGATCCGCCCGTGCGTTGGTTTGAGGGCCGCGATGCCGGTGTCTGCCGCCGGCCCGCGCAGCGAGATGGACAGGTCACTGCCGATGCCGAGCGGTGACATCCCAGCCGCGATCGCCGCGGATTCCCCGCCGCTGGAACCGCCGGCGCTGAGGTCGAGGTTCCAGGGGTTGTTCGTCCTGCCCGTCAGGAGGTTGTCGGACTCGATCCAATACGCGAACTCCGGGAGGTTGGTCTTCGCCAGGAGGATCGCACCCGCGTGCTTCATGCGCGCCACGCTGGTGGCGTCCAGGTCCGGGACACGCCCAGCGAAGATCGGCGAACCGCGCTGGGTCAGCACACCTGCGGTGTCGAACGAGTCCTTGACCGTGAACGGCACACCGTGCAGCGGCCCCACCTGCCCACCCGCCGCGAGCTGCTCGTCTGCCGCCCTCGCGGCGTCCAGCGCACCGTCCGCGACCGTGACGACGGCGTTGACCTTCGAATTCACGGCCTCGATACGACGCAGGTGCGCCTGAACCACCTCGACCGAGGAAGCCTTCTTGGTGCGGATCAGCTCGGCGAGCTCGGTCGCGTCGAAACGCATGAGGTCCGTGGTCACAATGGATTCCTCCCTATTCCGGCCTACTCAGAACAGAAAGCATGTGTCGAGGTGGGCCCGGGCCCGAGCACGAAGATCTCGCCCGGATTCTCGTGTCCGGGTGAATGCAGTCGCTGCCGGGAAGCATCCGGTGGCGAGGCACTCTGCGATGCTGGCGTGGTGGTGGAGGGCAGGTTCCGGGATCCAGGGACCGGGCTGTATGAGCTCGCGGCGCAGGACATCGGCGTGGTGTGCCCGCGGTGCGGTTCCCGGGCCGTGGTCACGCCTCGGCGGGTCGACGGGTCGCCGGTGTCGTCGTGGTCGCGGCGGTTCGGGTGTACGGCCTGTGGGTCGTCAGCGTCCTGGGCGCCGGCGGACGGTGCTTCGCTCTGGGGCGGGCCGGTCGATCCGTTCTTCCGGCTGCCGCTGTGGCTGACGGCGCAGTGCTGCGGCGGGCGGACGCTGTGGGCCTTCAACGACACGCATCTGACGCTGCTGGAGGACTACGTCGCCGCGAGGCTGCGGGAGCGGGCCACGGACCGGCCCGGCCTGACGCTCGTGGCCCGGCTGCCGGCGTGGCTCACGGCGGCGAAGCACCGCGACGAGGTGCTGCGCGTCATCGCCCGGCTCCGCAGGTCTCAGGCAGGTCCCGGGCGCTGATCGCCCGACGGGGTCACGGCGCCGCCGTCCGCGTGGGGAGGTGCGCGGTCAGCAGGTGTCCGGTCGCCTCGAGGTGGGTGCGCATGGCGGTCTCGGCGGCGGCGCCGTCGCGGGCGAGGACCGCTGTGACCACCGGCTCGTGCTCGGCGTGGATCTGGGTCAGGGTGCGGCCGCTGGCGGTGGTGGGCGGGCCGAGCAGGGCGGTGGTGGAGCGCAGCTGGGCGACGATGGCGGCGGCTCGGGTGTTCGCGGCGGCGCGCAGCAACAGGTCGTGCAGCTCCCGGTCGGCCGGCCAGAAGGCCGCCTCGTCGTCGTGGTCGGCGGCGGCCGCCATGGCCTCGAGGGCCGCTCGGATGGCGGCATGCTGCGCGTCGGTACCGCACAGCGCGGCCTTGCGGGCGGCCGGCGGCTCCAGGGCGAGGCGGATCTCGATGATCTCCTGGATGTCGTGCGCCCGGGGCGGCGTGACGCGGAAGCCCCGGTTGCGCTGGATCACGACCAGGCCCGCCTCGGCGAGGCGGAGCATCCCCTCGCGGACCGGGCTGCGCGACACCCCGAGCAGCTCCGCGAGCTGGTAGACGGAGTAGGTCCGCTCCGGCACGAGCTCGCCGGCGGCGATGCCGTCGCGGACCGCCTGGGCGACGGCGTCGGCGAGGGAAGGGGCCTCCTGCGGCAGGCGGAGCGACGGCATGAGTAACATGTTACCTATGAACGACGTGGTGGCGGCGCTGGAGAAGGCCGGACTTGAGGTCCGCGCCGACGCCGGCACGCGCGGCATGTACTCCTCGGACGCCTCGCTGTACCGCATCCTGCCGCTCGCGGTGGTCCGGCCCAGGCACGTCGACGAGGTCGCCGCGGCGCTCGCCGTCGCCCGCGAGACCGGGGTGCCGCTCACGTCCCGCGGCGCCGGCACGTCCGTGGCCGGCAACGCCGTGGGCCGGGGGATCGTGCTGGACTTCTCCCGGCACCTCAACCGCGTCCTCGCCGTCGACCCGCAGGCCCGGACCGCGGTCGTGGAGCCCGGCACCGTGCACGCCGTGTTGCAGAAGGCCGTCATGCCGCACGGCGTGCGGTTCGGACCGGACCCCTCGACGCACCCGCGGTGCACGATCGGCGGGATGATCGGCAACAACGCCTGCGGTTCCCGTTCGCTGGCGTACGGGCGTACCTCGGACAACGTGGCAGGGCTGGAACTGTTGACGGCCGCGGGGGAGCGCCTCGTCACCGGCTACGACGGCAAACCGTTCGCGCGGGGTGCGGAGTCGACCGTCGACGCCGTGCGTGCGGCCGTGGGGAAGCACCTGGCCACCGCCCGCACCGAGTTCGACCGGTTCGGCCGGCAGGTGTCCGGGTATGCCGTGCAGCACCTGCTGCCCGAGCGGTTCGACCTCACCCAGGCGCTCGTCGGCTCCGAAGGCACCCTCGCCGTCATCACCCAGGCGACCGTGAAGCTCGTCGTCGACGCCCCGGTCCGGGTCGTGGTGGTCCTCGGCTTCCGCGACATCGTGGCCGCCGGCGAGGCCGCCCCGGCCGTCGTCGCGCACGGCCCCACGTCCTGCGAGGGCCTCGACTCGCGGCTGATCGACGTGCTGCGGGCCCGGCGCGGCGCCAACGCCGTCCCGCCACTGCCGGGCGGTGGCGCCTGGCTCTTCGTCGAGCTGGCCGGCGACGACCTCGGCGAGGTCGAGTCGCGGGCCCAGATTCTCGCCGCCGCCGGCATCGGCGACGACGCGCTGGTCGTCACCGACCCCGTCACCCAGGCGCAGCTGTGGCGCATCCGCGAGGACGGCGCGGGCCTGGCGGGCCGCGCCCCGTCGGACCGTCCCGCCTGGCCCGGCTGGGAGGACGCCGCCGTCCCGCCGCAGCGCCTCGGCGCCTACCTGGCCCGGTTCGACGAGCTCGTCGCCTCGTACAAGCTGACGTCCGCGCCGTTCGGGCACTTCGGCGACGGCTGCATGCACGTCCGCCTCGACTTCCCGCTCGACGAGCCGGACGGCACGAAGATCCTGCGCGACTTCCTCACCGACGCCGCCAAGCTCGTCGGCGAGTTCGGCGGCTCGCTGTCCGGTGAGCACGGCGACGGCCGGGCCCGCTCCGAGCTGCTGCCGCACATGTACTCACCCGACGCGATCGCGCTGTTCGCCGGCGTCAAGCGCGCCTTCGACCCGGGCAACCTGCTCAACCCCGGCGTCCTGGTCGACCCGGACCCGGTCGACGCCGACGTGCGCCCCGCCGGCCGGTTCCCGCTCAAGGCCCTGGCGATGGCGTACCCGCACGACGGCGGCGACCTCGCCCAGGCGGTGCACCGGTGCACCGGCGTCGGCAAGTGCCGCGCCGACAACTCCGCCGCCGGTGGCGTCATGTGCCCCTCCTACCTGGCCACCCGCGAGGAGAAGGACTCCACCCGCGGCCGCGCCCGGGTGCTGCAGGAGGTCGTCCGCGGCGAGCTCGCATGGTCCGACCCGGCCGTGCACGACGCCCTCGACCTGTGCCTGTCCTGCAAGGGCTGCGCCTCGGACTGCCCGACCGGCATCGACATGGCCACGTACAAGTCCGAGGTGCTGCACCAGACGTACCGTGGCCGGCTGCGCCCACGCTCGCACTACACCCTCGGCAAGCTGCCGTTCTGGGCGCGGCTGGCCGGGCGGACACCAAGGCTGGCGAACCTGGGCATCCGGCTGCCGCTGCTCGGCCGGCTCCTGCTGTGGCTGGCGGGCGTCGACAAGCGGCGGACCGTCCCGGCGTTCGCGCGGCACCCGTTCCGCCGGACGTTCCAGCCGCAGCCCGGTGGCACGCCGGTGATCCTGTTCGCCGACTCGTTCTCCGACGCCTTCTCCCCGGAGGCCGCCCAGGCCACCGTCCGCGTGCTGCGCGCCGCCGGCTACGAACCCAGACTCCCGTCCGGGGCGGTGTGCTGCGGCCTGACCTGGATCACCACCGGCCAGCTCGACGAGGCCCGGAAGATCCTGTCCCGGACCGTCGCGGCGCTCGCCCCCGACGCCCGCGCCGGCATCCCGGTGGTCGGCATCGAGCCGTCGTGTACGGCGGTGCTCCGCTCCGACATCCACGAGCTGCTGCCCGGCGACGAGGACGCGGCGGCGGTCGCCGGTGCGGTGCGGACCCTCGCGGAGCTGCTCGCGCAGACCCCCGGCTGGACGCCGCCGGACCTGTCCGGCGTCGACGTCATCGCCCAGCCGCACTGCCACCACCACGCCGTCCTCGGCTGGAAGGCCGACGCCGACCTGCTGCAGTCCACCGGCGCGAAGGTACGGCGGCTGGCCGGCTGCTGCGGCCTGGCCGGCAACTTCGGCGTCGAGATCGGCCACTACGAGGTCTCGGTCGCGGTGGCCGAGCAGCACCTGCTGCCGGCCCTGGACGCGGCCCCGGACGCGGTCGTCCTCGCCGACGGCTTCTCCTGCCGCACCCAGGTCGCCGACCTGCGCGACCGCCCCGCCGTCCACCTCGCCCAGCTGCTCGACTCCGCCGGCACCGGCTGAGGTCACCGGCCGAAGAGCTGCTCGTCCAGGCCGGCGGGGCGGACCGTCTCCGGGCACGACGGCGAGTAGTAGTTCATCGTCAAGACGGCCCGGAAGGCGTCGGCGCGGCGCAGCGGCTCCACGTAGTGGGCGTGCCGGCGGGCGTCGAAGAAGTACAGCTGGCCCTTCGTCGGGTAGATGCGCACGGCGTCCGCGTCGACGGCGGTGACGTCGCGGGCGGTGCGGTCGCGGGCGACGACGAGGGCGCCGCCGGTCTCCTCGGTGCAGGAGGTGAGGTACAGCAGGCCCTGCATCGGGTTGCTGTCGACGTGGCACGGGTATCGCATCGTGATCCCGTCCTGGATGTTGAGGCTGAGCGCGCGGTTGTCGCTGCTGGTCTCCTGCAGCTTCTCGTCGACCGTGCGTTCGCCGAGTTCCTTGAACCATCCGTGGTACAGCTGATGCGTCCACGGCGCGGCACGCCGCAGGACCTCGCCGTCGACGCTGTGCATCGGCAGCCGCGCGTCGGCGACCTCGCGGGCCGTGGCCATGGTCGGCCGGAAGACCCGGCGGACCGCATGCTCGCGGGCCACGTCGAGCAGGGCCTCGGCCCAGCCGGCGGGCAGCAGGTGCCCGACGTCGTACACGTGCCAGTGGAACGGCAGCTCCTGCGGTGGCCGCCAGGCGGTGCTCGTCATGCGCGACAACCTTTCTGGGCCTGGTCCGCGGTCTCGACCGGGCGACCGGCCATGGATTCGTGGTAGCGCTGCACCGCCTGCCAGAGACGCGGGAACCGCATGTGCGCGACGAACCGGTCGAGCACCTCGACGGAGCGGCCGGTCAGGCTGACCGGCCCGCCGCCCTGGCCGTGGGCGTCCGGCAGCGCGCGCAGGGTCGGATGGCCGCCGAGGCGGGCCCACACCATGCGCTGGTGCTCCTGCTGCCAGCCGAGCATCGCGTCGTCGAGCTCCAGCATCTCCAGCGCGACCGCCCCCAGGTCCGGGTGGATCGTGCCGGCCTCCAGCAGCTCCGTCTCGCACGCCACGCCGTCGGACGCCATCGCCGCGGTGAAACAGCGCCACAAATGCCGGCACGCTTTCTGCAGATTGCGCATGCCGGGGGAGTCCAGGCCGCTGCCGCCGTCCGGGAGGCTCGCCCGGATCTGCAGGAACTCCGTCTGCGGAATGCCGGACCGGACCTGGTTGAGATGCGTCACCGTCAGCCGTTGCAACTCTGTCGCGCGGCGCACCAGACGATGCGCGGAGCGATAATCGCGGCGGCCCAGATCGTCGGCGGCGCGGACGATGTCGAAATGCATGTTGTACCAGAGCAGTTCCGCCGTGAGATGCAGGGTCTGAAACAGCAGGAAATCGGGGTGCGGCATTTCCGGCAACGGGTGCAGCGCCCGGACCGCGGCGGTGAACCGCACCACGTCGTCGTATGCGGTCGGCCCGCCGACGGTGAAGACCGGCCCGGACATCCCGTGTTCGTGCTGCCCTTCGCCGCCGGACGCGTGACAGTCGCTGGCCATGTGAACGTTTCGCTCCGTTTCCCCGTATGCCGGAATGGACCGCACACGTATGTGACGAGAATCGCACGCGGAGCATTGTGTCGGTGCGTAAACGATGTGTCGCTCACGGACACGCTACCGAGTTGCACTGAGCAGTGTCAATGAGATCGGCAATGCGCCGGTCGCCTCTGCAGAGCCGATCAAGGAATCGCCAGACATTGGTCGTCGTCACCATATGGCGGTTACCCGGCCGGTGTGCCGCGTCCTGTGCCGGGCCGGATCCGGCCGTTCACCCTGCAGGGATCCGAGGAGCTGGGCCGTGCGGTGATCCAGCCGATCGCCGCGCTCGTCTCGCTGCGCGTCGTCAAGTCCTGCTGACCCGCGCGAGCCACGACGACAGCGCCGCGGCGACGGCGTGGGGGCGGTCCTCGGGCAGGAAATGGCCGGCGTCGCCGGCGTCCACGACGGTGAGGTCGGACAGCTCGGACCGGCACATGGTGACCTTGTCCGCGCCCAGCACGACCCCGGCGCCGCCGTGGATCAGCAGCTTCGGCACCGGTGACGCGACGAGGTTCGCCCAGGCGCCGGCCATCGAAGTGGCGGTGCGGGCCGGCTCGCCGCCGATCGGGATCTCCCGCGTCCACTGCAGCAGCGGCAGGCGGGACCGGGGCGTCGGGTACGGCCGGCGGTACTCCGCGAGGTCGGTGGCGTCGAGGGGGCGCCGGGTCGCGGTCGGCAGGACGACGTCGAGGAAGAGGTTCTCCTCCAGCACCAGCTGCTCGCCGGCGCCGGGCGTGCGCAGCCGCTGGAACAGCTCCCGGCCGCCGGCGTCGAAGTCCGACCAGTCCGGCAGCGGCCGGAGGTGCCCTTCCATGAACGCGACCGCCGCGACCCGCTTCGGGTGCCGGCGCAGGTACTCCAGGGCGAGCGCCACCCCCCAGTCGTGCGCCACGAACACGATGTCGTGCAGGTCGAGCGCGGCGAGGAACGCCTCGAGGTGAGCGACGTGATCGGCGAGGTGGTAGCCGAGGTAGTGCATGCTCGTGCCGGCCACTGCCACGTCCCGGTGGACGAACCGCATCGCCATGGACCCAGTGTGCGGCCGGCCGCTCAGGCGGAGTAGCTGAAGTCCTCGACGATCATGGATTCGGCGGGGACCCGCAGCCACATCGTCCCTCGAGTCTGCGGGTCGTCGTAGAGGTACCCGCGGAACCGCTCGTCCCAGCGGCCCTCATCCGGGCCGAGGTACCGGACGAGCTTGCGGCGGCCGCGCGGGACGTCGAACGGCACGAGCTCGCCGCGGCCCCGGGCGATGACCTGCCTGACGACGCCGGTGGCCAGGTCGCACTCGTCGACGATCAGGGCGAGGGCGGGGTCGGCGCGGAC
This sequence comes from Dactylosporangium sp. NPDC049525, assembly GCF_040676755.1. Lineage (NCBI taxonomy): Bacteria > Bacillati > Actinomycetota > Actinomycetes > Micromonosporales > Micromonosporaceae > Dactylosporangium > Dactylosporangium sp. NPDC049525. Next base: position 8,496 of record NZ_JBFAPO010000064.1, read on the forward strand.
CCGGTGGAACAGTTTCGTCCACGGCCCGGTGAGGACCCAGAACGCGCCGTCCTCCCACAGGTACCAGACCGGCCGCACCGTCGGGCCGTTCGTCGCGATGCGGGCGACCAGGGGCCGGGCAAGGAAGGCGTCGACGTCGAACGGCGTGCCACTCATCGGTGTGTTTCTCCGCTTGTCGGCCGCAAAAGTCAATGATCCCGCCCGCCGGTGCGCGGGCCGCCTGACCCGCCTGGTCTTCGTCGACGCGCCGGAACCGTTGCCGGGCGAGCACGCCGCCCTCCGCGCCCGGTCCCGGACCTGGCGCGAGACCTGTGGCTGCCACCGAAGCCGCCGGGGGAGCGCATTTACACTCGTTTGCCGGTTGCGGCTCAGCGGCGCGCTCCGCCTGGACTGTTCGACGCGGTGGTCGGCATCCTGACGACCCCGAAGCGCACCTCCTGCCAGCGCTTCACTCCGAGCGCCGCGAAGGCGTCCTCGTATGCGTAGCGGTGCCTGCTGATCCGGCGGCTCGCTTGAGCGAACCGGTAGCGGTCGTGTTGCCAGGCATCCAGGAATGCCCCGCAGTGCCAGGGCCGGATGTTTTCCAGTCGGTCCCGGGACTCTTGCAGCGACTTCACGGCCTGGACCCGTTCGTGTGTCTCGTACATTGCAAGGAGCGTGCGGACATCTTCGACGAACTGGTGGCGCGCGTCGATGAAATGCGTCCAGTACGACTCGGTCGCCCGGTTCAGGCTGTAGCCGTCGTTGAACAGTGCGTAGAGGCCCTCGGCGAGGAGGTCGCCGAATTCCTCGAAGGAGGCTCGCAGCGGGTTCTCGAAGGGGTTGTACTCGAGTTGCCGCACGTTGCCGACGTGAGCGACACCTGCGGTGTGGGCTTCCGCGGCAAACGCGAACCAGTCCTCGTTGTAGACATCGGGGAACACCTGCAGGTCGACGCCCTCGGATGTGTTGACGCCGAGCGCGGCCCCGCTGACGAAGATGCCCTGCGGCTGGCCGATGAGGCGGTTGGCGTGGCAGACCACGGAATTGTCGGGGAAATGCACGGTCTTGAGGCCGGCGAAACGATTGGCGTCGAGGTGCTGAGCGATCCGGTGGACATGCTCCGGGGCGATGTCGATGATGTCGTCGTCCAGAAACATGATCTTGCGCCAGTTGCGGTAGCGGGCGAGCAGCAGACCGAGATTGCGTTTCAGGCTGAGGTTGCTCGTCCGGTCGCCGCTGAGCTCGCGGAATTCGTCTGCTGAGGTCGCGAGCTGTCGAACGTCGAAGTCGTCCCACGTCGGGGTGGAAGTCATCGGGGTTCGTCCGGACGACACATGCGCGAGCACGGCCCGTCCACTGCCGGGCGTGCGGGCCACCAGTTCGGCCGCCTCCTGGATGTCGCATTGATGGGAGGCGAGGACGACAAGTGTGGCGCCATACCGGCCAGCGAGATCGACGGGACCGCTCAGGTGCTGTGCCCGTCGGGCTGCCGGGACGATGATCGCATCAATCGGCCGGCCCGACGGCTGGGCCTCTGAGTGCCAGTCGAGCCTGCGAAGGAGCCGGTCGTGGTGAGACCGCTGACCGGACGACGGGCGCAAGGCAGTACTCAGCGTCATACCGGCTCCTGCCAGGACCTTGACGAGGCTTGCCCGAGCAGGCGTCTCGACGGCTCCGTCAACTGCCACCACCGATCGGTCTCTCCAACACGATCGCATTCTCCTCTGCGACGTTCGAACTGTCGCGGGAGCGCCGATGATAGACGACGCACTCGAACCCCTGCGGGTAATCTCTGCTGAGCCGGTACATGTGCCGCTCCGCGGTGACCGCTAGGTGTCCCGCGGCGATGCAGCCATAGCCATGTGCGCCGGCGGTGATGATCACGTGGCGGCCTTCTTGGTATGGGCTCGGCGCTTTCACGAGAATCCCGTAGTCGCGTATCTCCGTGGCGTCACTCGCTACCAGATAGTTTTGTCCATGAACCAGGTCCCTGACGGCGTTTCGATTATTGTCGTTCTGTAGTACGGTTACGCCGCAGCGAAGTCGTGCAAGGAGGTCCTTTGTCACCGAGTTCACATCTGGTCCACCTACCACGATTAGATTCTTGCGGCGTTCCTCGCCTAAACTGTCGGCGGACTTGACGGGAAGGACCGCCCGAAGGCCGACGCGCGCGAGTCCTGCCTGAATTCGAACGATCGCCTCGTGGTCGCCCCGGCCCATGAGGCCGGAGCTTTCCTGATCGGCGAGGTGGCGCTCGATAAAGGGGAGTAGCTCGATGACGAGGTCACGCTTTTCGGGTGGCACCGACGCGGGAAGGGTTTCATAGAGCACGGCCGGGCTCAGCGTACCCTCAATGATGCATGAATCGGCATTGAGGAACGGCGCCCACATCGCGCGGGTGTACTTGGAGCCTCGCCTGGTCCTTGCAACCCGCCATCCTGCAACGAGACCACTGCCGATTCCTGCGGCTAACAGGTTCTCCGCGATTGATTCGACCGCGCCCACGTATCGTCTCCCCTCAACGGAGGTCGCCTAGCTCAGCCGAAATGCGTAAACGTGATCTCAGTCGATGCTATTCATCGGGCATAGTCGTGCGACGATGATAACAGGATTTGTGATATTTCCGTGAGTGAGTGATCTAGTCGTATCGCCCTGGTGGACCGCCCGCTCCGGGTCGAAGCTGTGAATGTTCGGGCCAGGCGTAGAGAATGTTCGCCGGATCCTGGAGATCGGGCGAGAGAGCCTCGCCATGGAAGACAGGGACTCGTACGAGGATGCCGTACTCGCCCTTGGGGAAGCGCTGCGCGAGAAGGGCCTCGTTCGACTGGCGGATTCGGGCGTCGGTCAAGGTCCGAACCGCTCCCAAGACCCCGCGGCTGTGGATGCCGTTGCACAATGTCAGGGTTCGGCTGGAGTTGAAGGGGTTGGCCACTCGCGCCAGTAATCCGACGTCCTCCTCGAGGTCGCGCTGCGCGCCGTCCTCGGACCGCGACCAGACGGGCATGAAGCGCCGCTCGGCGGTGCCGTGGCCGACAGCGAAGATCTCACCGGTGACCAGTTCGGGGATTTCGACCTGTCGGACCGGCAGGCGGGACAGTTGGCGTAGCAGCCGGCGGGTGACCGGGTTCCAGGCGATACCGCCAAGCAGGACCAGATGGCCGGACAGGTCGTCGGCGGTGACTCTCGACGCCTGCTTGAAGAAGACTGGAAGGCTCGGGTCATTCTCCGCCCGGATATGTCCATAAAGTTCGATCAGTGCGTCCTGATCGGCATACCGGTGCAATGCGGTGTAATTGGGGTTAAACTCATCCGACAGCGGCCCTTGGGCGGGCGTCGGCGCGTCGGGCGCGATGATCACGACGGGGCCGTCATCAGCGAAATACCACGACCGGTAGCTTGCGACCCTGACCGCCTCGGCCGCGGTCGATCCTCCGCGTGCCTGCTCGAGGAGAGCCCCGAGTTCCTCAAGGAGTTGATCGTGTGCCGCCTGCTGTTCGGTCGTGAGCTCGGCGAGCGAAACGAGCCGCGGAGGAGATCCGTGCAGCGTAGGTAGGCGGGCGTAGGGCTCGAGCCTGCTTTCCGGCAATGGCTCCGGGCGTTTCAGTCGCTCCCAGGAAGACACTGCACCGGCGCTTACCCGTCGCCCGTCGTGGGAGAACGCGTCGGCGAGCTCCTCCTGAGTCAGCCCTGCGGCGGCGCGCAGGTCGCGCAGCCTTTGGGCGAGCTGCACCGCCCCTGGCGTCGTCACCGGTGCCTCCTTCGGTCCGCGTGGGCTACGACAAGGTGCATCGCCGGATCTACATCGGCGTTGCGTCACACGGGGGAATCCTTGGTGCGAAGGGTCTGCACTGAACATAGTGCACTGCACTCAGCTGGACTCTAGTAGATTCTACTCCACTGCACTAGACTCTAGTTGAGTGGAATATCTCGTGCATGGTGCGTACACATATGTCCTCCGGTCATCATGCTGCGAGCGCGTCGGCGGTGTCAGGAACGGCCTGCGGGATCGGTAGGATCGCTTGGGGCGCGCCGCGCCATTTGTTCTTTTCAGGTGGTTGTGGCAACCCGCTGCAGCCAAGAGCCTTTGGGGTCTCACGTGCTGTCTATGCAGGATGCGCTGCTCGCGCTGACCAAATACTGGGCCGGTCATGGCTGTCTAACCGTGCAGCCGATGAACACCGAGGTCGGAGCGGGCACGCTGAACCCGGCGACGTTTCTGCGGGTGCTCGGGCCGGAGCCGTGGAAGGTGGCGTACGTCGAGCCGTCCGTGCGCCCCGACGACGCGCGGTACGGGCAGAACCCGAACCGGATTCAGACCCACACCCAGTTCCAGGTGATTCTCAAGCCGGAGCCCGGCAACGCGCAGGAACTGTATCTGGGCAGTCTGGCCGCGATCGGGGTCGACGTCGCCGCGCACGACGTGCGGTTCGTCGAGGACAACTGGGCCTCGCCGGCGTTGGGTGCGTGGGGGTTGGGCTGGGAGGTGTGGCTGGACGGGTTGGAGATCACCCAGTTCACCTACTTCCAGCAGGCCGGCGGGCTGAACCTGGACCCGGTGTCGGTCGAGATCACCTATGGCATGGAACGCATCCTGATGGCGTTGCAGGGGGTCAGCCACTTCAAGGACATCGTCTACGCCGACGGCGTCAGCTACGGCGAGGTCTTCGGCCAGGCCGAGTACGAGATGAGCCGCTACTACCTCGACGACGCCGACGTGGCCGCGAACCAGACGCTGTTCGACACGTACGCCGCCGAGGCCCGCCGGATGATCGACGCGGGGCTGCCGATCCCGGCGAACACCTACGTGCTCAAGTGCAGCCACGCGTTCAACGTGCTGGACGCCCGCGGGGCGATCTCGCCGACCGAACGGGCCCGCGCGTTCGGGCAGATGCGCCGGCTCGCCGGTGAGGTCGCGAAGCTGTGGACGCTGCGCCGCGAGGAGGCCGGGCACCCGCTCGGCCTGGCGGCGCAGGCGGCCGCGCGGCCGGTGACGGGCGAACTGCCGGTCGTGGACGGCCCGTCGACCGTGGTGTTCGAGATCGGCATGGAGGAGCTGCCGCCGGCCGAGGTCACCCGTACCGCCGAAGCGCTCCGGGCCGCACTGACGTCTGCGCTGGCAGGGACCCGGCTCGGCCATGGCGACATCACCGTCTATGGCGCGCCACGCCGGGTCGCCGCCGTCATCGCCGGGGTCGCGCCGCGCGAGGACGACCACGACCGGCAGGTCCGCGGTCCGCGCCTGTCGGCCGCCTACGACGCCGAGGGGAAGCCGACCAAGGCCGTGCTCGGCTTTGCCCGCGGCAAGGGCGTCGACGTGGCCGACCTGCAGCAGGTCGACGTCGACGGGGTGAGCCACGTGGCGGTCGTCCAGCACGTCATCGGGCGCACCGCCGCGACCGTGCTCGCCGAGGTCCTGCCCGGTGTGGTCACCGGCCTGCAGGCCGAGAAGAACATGCGCTGGAACGCCCCTGGGCTGTCGTTCTCCCGGCCGATCCGCTGGATCGTGGCGCTGCTCGGCGCGCACGTCGTGCCGTTCACCGTGGCGAACCTGACCGCCGGGCGGACCACCGCCGTGCACCGCACCGCCGCGCAGCCGCACGTCGACGTCCCGGCCGCGGACGCGTACCTCGACACCCTCACCGCGCACGGGGTCGTCGCCGACGCCGCACTGCGCCGCAGCGGCATCATCGAGGCCGCGGGCGCGCTGGCCGCGCAGGTCGGCGGCGTCGTCGACGTCACCGGCGAGGCGAAGCTCATCGACGAGGTCACCAACCTGGTCGAGGCGCCGACCGCGATCCTCGGCGGCTTCGACCCGAGCTACCTGGACCTGCCCGCCGACATCCTCACCACCGTCATGCGCAAACACCAGCGGTACCTGCCGGTCCGCGACGCCGACGGCGGGCTGCTGCCGCACTTCGTCGCCGTCGCGAACGGCCAGTGCGACATCGACCAGGTCCGCGCCGGGAACGAGGCCGTGCTCCGCGCCCGCTATGAGGACGCCGCGTTCTTCTGGCGGGCCGACCTGACCGTGCCGGTGGAGCAGCTGCGGGCCGCGATCGGCCGGCTCACCTTCGCCGAGCGGCTCGGCTCCATGGCCGACCGCGCCGACCGCATCGCCGCGCTCGCCGCCGTGCTCGCCGACCGCGTCGGCCTCTCCGGCGACGACCTGGCGACGCTGCGCCGGGCCGGGGCGCTGGTGAAGTTCGACCTGTCCTCGCAGATGGTCACCGAACTGTCCAGCCTCGCCGGGGTCATGGCCCGCGAGTACGCGCTGCGCGCCGGGGAGCCGGCACCGGTCGCCACCGCGGTGTTCGAGGCGGAGCTGCCCCGGCAGGCTGGCGACATCACGCCCGCCACGCCCGCGGGTGCGCTGCTCGCCCTGGCCGACCGGTTCGACCTGCTCGCCGGGCTGTTCGCCGTCGGTGCCACCCCGACCGGCAGCTCCGACCCGTTCGGGATGCGCCGCGCCGCCCTCGGCGTCGTGAGCATCCTGCGCGGCCAGCCGGCCCTCGCCGCGGTCACCGTCCCGGACGCCCTGGCGGCGGCCGCGCAGCGGCAGCCCGTGCCGGCCGGCGACGTCGTCACGGCGGCGACGGAGTTCATCGTGCGCCGCTACGAGCAGCAGCTGCTCGACGCCGGCCACGAGCACCGGCTGATCCAGGCGGTCCTGCCGCTGGCGGTCACCCCCGCGCACGCCGACGCCACCCTCGAAGAACTCGAGCGGCGCGTCACCGACCCCGCGTTCGGTGCGCTGGTGCAGGCGGTCCAGCGGGTCGTGCGCATCGTCCCCGCCGGTACCCCGGCCGCCTACGCTCCGGACGAGCTGCGGGAACCCGCCGAGCTCGCGCTGCACGACGCGGTGGCCAAGACGCGGGTCGAGCTCGGCGACACCGCCGACCTCGGCCGCTTCGCCGACCTGGCCGCCGCGCTCGTCGAACCGGTCAACACGTTCTTCGACGACGTGCTGGTGATGGACCCCGACCCGGCGGTGCGCGCCAACCGGCTCGGCCTGCTCGCCGCCATCCGCGGTCTCGGCGCGCACCACCTCGACTGGGCCCAGCTCGACTGACATCCGGCAGCACGCGCCGAGTGCCCCGGCCGCCGCTTGTGGCGAGCGGCCGGGGCAGTCGTGCGGTCAGTTCCGTCTGCAGACGTGGGACCTCCCGCGCATCCACGCAGGGCAACTACGCTGGGGCGGATCGGGAGATGGGATGCGGCATTGACCGAGTTTGTGGTCGGAGAGTCCGTGCTGGTCGACGAGCCGATCAGTGGCTACGAGGCGCTGAGTGTCTTCTTCAAGGTCGCCGACGAACGCGGCCATCTCGCTCCCTCCGTCGTCGTCGATGACACCGGCCGGCCGGTGACGCACCGCGACTACACCGACCGGATGGGAGTCGCACACGCCGGCGCCGGATTGTGGGCGTTCTGCCGGGAACCGCTGGCTGAAGCGGTGGGGCTTCCGGAAGGTACGCACTGGGTGCGCGACCACGCGTCCCATCTCATGTTCAACGGCGGCTCACCGTTCGCCAGCAAGCCGCATTTCTCCGCGCAGTTGTACATCCAGCAGTTCGGCTCCTCCGCCCCGCAGATGATGAGCCCGGTGTGCACGGCCGGGACGGTGTCCTTCGCGCCGGACGGGTCGCGGATCTGCTTCCTCGAGGAACGCCTCGGCCACCTCACCGACCACAACGGGATGGCGAAGTACCTGCTCTGGGAGTACGAACTGGCGCTCGGCACCCGCCGCATGATTGCCGGTTTCCCCGCGCCGGCCCGTCTGGACTTCACCGAGGTGGCGTACGGCCCGGACGGGCGCTACATCCACCTCTGCGACTGGGCGTCGGGCACGAACCTGCTGGTGCGGGCGAGCGACGGGATGGTGATCCAACTCGACATCCGTTCCGCGGCGGTGAGCTGGAACCCGTCCGCGGGCGTCAACGCGATGATCGTCATGCGGCCGGAGCCCGGGACAGGTCGGGTCAACGTGTACGACTACGACCTGGCCACCGAGGCCCTGAGCCTGCGCTGCGACCTGCGGTCGACGACCGGCCTGCCGTTACGCGTCCGCGAGTTGTCCATGTCGAGCGCAGGGGTGGCGCTGGTGACCGCGTCGGTGGGCCCGGCCGGCGTCGAGCAACTGCGTCGCGGCGGGGTACATGCCGCCGCAATCGTGGACATCGACCGCGGCACCATCGAACCCGCCCTCCCGGTCGGCTTCCGGACGCCCGGCGCGCAGCGCCGGCACACCAGCCCACGATGGTGTGACGCGCCGCCGCCGATGACCGCTTCGCGGACCGAACCGGCCGAGCGCCTGATGGCTGCCGCGAGTATCAGCAGCTGCGAGCCGGACGGCCCGGCGCTCGCGCAGGACCTGGTCGGACGATGGCTGGAAATCCTGGACGGCATCGAGCAGGCGTGGCGCGCACGCCGGATGCCGCTGAGCCGGCTCGCGCAGGAGTTCGCCCAGTTCGCGATCGGCTGCCGCGACCTGGCGCCGCAGGCTGCCGCCGACGTGCTCAAGCGCCTCGACGAGCTTGCGCTCCATCACCCGGTCCCGCGGGCCGTCCGCTCGCGGATCGCCAGCCCTTACCAGGTCTGGTCACCCATCGGCAGCGAGACCGTTGCGGTATCGGCCGCACCCGAGGCGTCCGTGGAGATCCGAGGAGCGGTCGGCCGGCTCATCGCCGCGACCACGGTCGCTGCCGTGCTGCCGGCCGTGCGCCAGTTCCTGGCGGCGCTGCAGTCCGCTGGACGGCGGCCTGATCAAGCCTGGGAGTGGCTGGCAGAGCTCAGCACCGGCGCGCTGTTCGCGGCGGACTACACCTTTGCCGCGACCGCCGCGCTCGGCACCATCCGCTGGAATCTGCACCACGTCGATCTGGATCATTCGGTGACGTCGTACGGGCTCGGACTGACGCCCTCGCGCTTCGCCGCAACGCTGGTGCTGAACGGGTTCGAGGCATGCACGCACCTGCCCGAACGCACCGAACTGGGCCGCAGCACCGAGAAACTGTTCGACGTGGAAACCACCCGCGACATGTGCCAAGGGCTGCTGCAACGGTTGCCGCTGCCACAGCTGCTGGCGTCCTCGGCGCGCCCTCGCCGCCCACGCGGCGAACCGACGGAGGTGTCCCGCCCGGTGCCGGGCGCCCGCTGGAACGCGAGGGAGTCCACATTGGCGCAGCGCAGGGTCTTCATCTCGTACATGCGCGAAGACGCGACGATCGTCGACCGGGTCGTCGCCCGTCTTCGCGCCGCCGGCGTCGACGTGTGGCTGGACCGATCCGACGTCCGACCGGCCGCCGACTGGCGCCGCGAGATCCACCAGGCGATCCAGGACGGTGTCTATTTCGTCGCCTGCTTCTCACCGCGGTACAGCCACACGGACCGCTCGTACATGAACATGGAGCTTCGCCAGGCGGTGTACGAGATGCAGCTGATGCCGTTCGACCGGCGCTGGTTCGTGCCCGTGGTCCTGGAACCGTGCAAGCTGCCCGACATCGTCTTCGACGCGACCACGCGGCTGGACCACCTGCAGTGCATCGACCTGAGCGCGGACTGGGACACCGGCGTGCGTCAGCTGATCGAGGTGCTCACCTCCTCGGACTGATCAGTTGTCCGGCACCGACCGCATCGCCTTGGAGTCCTCGTCCCAGGAGCCGTGTACCCGGAACCGGATACGGTCGGTCCAATCCCTGCCGTTCCAGGCCCGCTGGAACTCCGGCTCGCCGCGCACGACGGCGCCGTAGTTGTAGGGGTTCGGGTACCAGCCGGGGACGTCCATCGCGGGCGGGTTCAGGTACTCGTCGGTGTAGAACCGGTTGCCGGCGACCAGGTCGCAGTTGCGCAGCCGGCCGAGGATGACCGCCGCCCAGGCCGTGATGTCGTGCGCGGTCTCCGCGGTACGTGGGTCCGGGTCCTCGAACATGTGCCGGTACAGTCGCCGGTCCCGGTCACCGTCGTCGAACTGCTGCTGGGAGACCGCCCAGAAGATGTTCATGCTGTAGCCGCAGAGGCCGTCGACGCGCTCCCGGACGGCGTCGCTGAGCCGGGCCTTCAGGTCGGGCCGCAGCGAGGGTCCTGGCTCGAACCCGACCGACGACAGCGCCACCCCGAGGGTGTCCAGCCAGCCGCCCTCGCCGTTCATCAACGTCGCGTCCAAGAAGACCATGGTCGTCCGGGCCACCCACGCGTACATGGACTGGTCTTGGCGCAGCACGCCACGCACCACCTGCGCCGCCGGCTGCAGCCCGTAGACGTCCGTGACCGGCTCACCCCATTCGGACGATGCGGCGACCGGTAAACGGGCGATCTGGTTGATGCACGCAGCGGCGAGGAGATCCTTGCGCTGGCCTGCCGGTGCGGTGCTCAGATACCGCTTGGCCTCGGAGTCACGACCGAACAACCCCACTGTGCGTCTCCCGTCGTCATTCGTTGGTCATTTCCAGGGCCGCGCGGTACGCGTCCGGATCGACGTGGACGCCTTCGGCGTGGAGCACGAGGAGCCCGCCGGCCACGCGCGTGCGGGAGTCCGCCACCAGAAACTGGCCGCGAAGATTGCCGCCGAGCCAGGTGTCGGCGGGCAGTTGGTGCATGGCACGGAGGCCGGCAGCGTAGATTGCTGCCTCGGCTTCGCCCGGAGCCTGCACCAGCGCGCCCATCTGGATGTTCGAATCCTCGGCGATCAGCACCCGGTTCCACAGGAAGCACAGCAGCGCCAGTTTCGCCGCGACGACTGCGTCGCCGCGCGTCGCGGCCTCGGCGGCAAGGTCGCGCAACCACCACCACGGTCGTTCCAGCAGCGCGTTCACCTCGCCCTGGCTGGTGATCCGCCGGTGCGGATCACTGACCGGGCAGGCACCGAAGATCAGCTTGGCGGCGGCGTTCGCCTCCTCCAGGTTGCCGCCGCAACCGAGGACCCGATCGACGTAGTCCATGACGTCCCGTGCGTCGGCGGCGGGAAGATCGGGCACCCGGGCAGGGCGTGGCATCGAGTGACCGCTGTGGGTGTCGAGCGCAGCCGGGCGCCGGCGAAACTTCATCCGCATCCACCGGTCACCCGGCCCCATCCAGCCGTAGTTCGCCTGCCGGCCACCCTCTTCCGTCGCGGCCAGGGTGTATCCGTGCACCTCGGCGCTACGCCGATATCCGGCCTCCGGGTATGTTGCCCATCCGCCGGGTCCGGCGTCCGACTCGCGAATTTCGATCTCGATCCGGCCGGGTGCCTCGCTTCTCAAGACCTCCTCGAAGTCCGCGGCGTTGGTGAACACCCGGACTTGCAGACCCTGCGCGGCGCCGCCCCACGTGGGATCTGCCGGTGGTGGGGCTGCCTGCCGTCGCCGGCCACCGCGACCGAAATGGACCACCGCGCCAACCGTTAGCACGACCAGGACGCCGCAACAGAAGACGCCGGAAAGATCGCTTCCACTCACGACCATCGACCCTTCGGAACTGAGGTCGTCCATCTCTTCCGGCTCACGCTAGCAACGCGGACCTGGCGTGACCCACCGTGAATCGGGCAGGTCTCGTGGCCGAACGCTGCGAACCGGCCGCCCATCGGTCAGTCGGACGACCATGATCTGCCGGGATGCGAAGCAGGTCGACCGGTTGCCGTCCGCGATCCTCTGCCACGGTGCCGCCGGCGGTCATGTCGACTTCGCCACCCCCACGCCCGTCCTCCGCCAGCCCAGCCTGATGGTCAGCGATCACCGGCCAGAATCTCGTTCGCCAGCGCCACCAACTGCGGGCCGGCGAGACGCTCCTGGGCCAGCTCCTCGACGGTCATCCCGTGCAGGACCGGCAGGATCACCTTGCGGTCCCCGCGTTCCAGGGCGACCAGGGCCGCGAGCTCGCGTTGCGTCCATGCCTTCTCAAAGAACGCGCGGCTGAGGATCACCACGCCGTACCGGCTCTCGCTCAACCCACGGTCGATGCCCGCCCGCAACGTGTCGCCGAGCGCCAGTGCATGCGAGTCGACCCAGACCTCCGCACCGATGGCCCGCAACGCGACCGCCAGCGGGGTTGTGACGGTCTCACGGTCCTCGGACGCGTCCGAGATGAACACGTCATAACCCATCCGTCCTCCATCCTGCGGCGGCCCATCATGTGTCGCCGTACGAAATCGGAACGTTCTGACGGACAGGTCACCGCCGGGGCGTCAGCCGTTCGGTTGTACCGCGCGGAGTGAACTCCCGGCTTTGCCGCACCGGGGTCCGCCCGCCCTGCCACAGTGGCGCTGGGCCGTCGCGACCCCGGCCGGAGCCGGCGCGCGCCACGGCCGCCTGCCCGCCAGACGATCGCCCACTCCGGAGCTCTCCCGTGACCGATGCGCCACCGCCGCCGCGCGACGATCCAACCGCAGGATCGAACTACGGCCACACCATCCGGGCCAGCGGCTCGGGCAGCGTCTACGCCAACCGCGGCGACGTCAGGATCAACGAGCCGCCCGACCCGCGACCGACCCTGAAGGCCGCGCGGATCGGTGCCCTGGCCGTCCTGGCCGCCGCGGTGATCGCCGGTGCCGCGACGCTGCTCGCGCCGATGCTGTCGAAGGACTCCTCAGCCGGGAAGGAGACCGCCGAGCTGCACCTGAGCGCGGACAGCGTCGCGATCGGCGGGCAGTACACGGCCGAGGCGAGCGGCTTCGAGTCCAAGGAGCCGGTGCGCCTGTCGTGGAACGACCGGCCCGACCGCGAAGGCGCCCAGGTCATCCAGGACCTGACCGCCGACGACGACGGCCGGGTGAGCGTGGTCATCCACGAGGGCGCGTCGCCTGGCATGTACGTCATCTTCGCCGCCGGCCTGCGCTCCGGGCGTACCGCGTCGGCGAGCCTGCGCGTCGTCGAGGCCGCACCGCCCAAGCTCGTCGCGTCGGCGAAGGCGAACCGCCGCGGCTCCACCGACGGCATCACGGTCACCGTCGAGCAGGTGGACCGCTACGACAACGGCCTCGTGGTGCTGCACCTGGCCGCCGCGCACAACAAGACCTCCACCGTCTCCCTCGCCGGCCACGAGTTCCGCGCCGCCGACCCGACCGGCCGCTCGTACGGCGCCGACGGCCAGCAGAGCCAGTGGGACGGCCAGATCTCGGCCCGGCAGACGGTCCGGGGCACGATCGCCCTCGACGGCCCCGTGGACCAGGCGGTGCGCAGCCTGCAGGTGACGTTCCAGCAGGTGTTCACCGACCACGGGTTCCGCGACCTGTCGATCACCGACGTGCCGGTGCCGGCCGCCTGACCCCCGGCGCGGCACGGCTCACTCGGACGGGGCGTCCCCATGGCCGTAACCCGTTCATCGGCACCTGACGGTCCCTGACATCCTGGGGGCATGAGTCGCTTCCTGGTCACGTCCATGCCGTTCGCCGGGCATGTCGGACCCACGGCTGGACTGGCCGCCGAGCTGATCGCCCGTGGGCATGAGGTCGTGGCGTACACCGGCGGGAAGTACGTGTCGCGGTTCGCCGAGCTCGGTGCGCAGGTCCGGCCGTGGGTGCAGGCCCAGGACTACGACGACGCGGACCTCGCGGCCACCTTTCCGGCGGTCGGCAACGGCAAGGGGATGCGCAGTGGCCGGGCCAACGTCGAGCTGGTGCTGCTCGGCACGGCCGCCGGGCAGGCCGCCGACATCCGCGCCACGGTCGAGGAGCACAGCGCCGCGGGCCGCCCGATCGACGCGATCGCCGCCGACCAGCTCGCGCTCGGCTCGGCGCTGGCCGCGGAGGCGTTGGGGTTGCCCTGGGCGACGGTGGCGATCACCGCGCTGACCCTGACCAGCCGGCACCTGCCCCCGGTCGGGCTGCGGCTGCTGCCGGTCACCGGGCCGGTCGGGCGGTTCCGCGACGCGGCGCTGCGGTCCCTCATCGGCGGCGTCTCCCGGAAGATGCTCGCCCCGCAGGTCAACCGGGTCCGGGGCGAGGTGGGCCTGCCGCAGCGCGCGGATGCGAGCCTCGACGACGGGTACTCGCCGCATCTGGTGCTGGCGCAGGGGGTGCCGGGGCTGGACTATCCCCGTCCGGACCTGCCCGCGCACGTGCACTACGTGGGCCGGCTGGCGCCCGCCGCGCGGGCCGACGCGCAGCTGCCCGAGTGGTGGCCCGAGCTGGCCGCCGCCCGGGCGCAGGGCCGGCCGGTCGTGCACGTCACCCAGGGCACCCTCGACGTCGACCCGGATGACCTGCTGCGACCCACGATCGCCGCGCTGGCGGGCGGGGAGGCGCTGGTCGTCGCCACCACCGGCGGCGCGCCCGAGTCGGCGTTGGATCCGCTGCCGGGCAACGTCCGGGTGGCCCGGTTCGTCCCGCACGACCTGCTGCTGCCGCTGGTCGACGTGGTCGTGACGAACGGCGGGTGGGGCGGCGCGCTCGCCGCGGTGCAGGCCGGGGTGCCGCTCGTGGTGGCCGGCGCGACGCTGGACAAGCCGGAGGTAGGGCGCCGGGTCGCCTGGTCCGGCGTCGGGTTGGACCTGCGGACCGGAAGCCCGGCCGCGGGCCGGGTGGGACGGGCCGTGGCGCAGGTGCTCAAGGACCCCGGCTTCCGGCGGCGGGCCGCGGAGCTGGGTGCGGCGCTGACCGCCGCGGGCGGCGCACCGGCCGCCGCGAAGCTGATCGAGCAACTGCTCACCGCGCCACCCCGGGAGTCGCCGCCGCCAACGTGATGGGCGTACGGTGGGCTTGATCGTCGGGGGTGGGGGAGGCGGGTGTGGAGTTCCTCGTCCTGGGCACGCTCGAGGTCCTGGCCGGCGGGGAGCGACTCGACCTCGGCAGCCAGCGGCAGCGCACGGTCCTCGCCGCGCTGACCCTCGACGCGAACCGGGCCGTTCGCCTCGACCGGCTGGTCGAGGCGCTCTACGGCGAGGACCCGCCGTCGACCGCCCGGGTCCAGGTGCAGATCTGTGTCTCCGCGTTGCGGCGGCTGTTCGCCGGGCACGGGCAGCCCGCCGCGATCGTGACCGAGGCACATGGGTACCGGCTGCGCCTCGACGACGACCAGTTGGACCTGCACCGGTTCGAGGCGGCGCTGCGGGAGGCGCGGCGCCTGCGTGACCTGCGACGCGTCGAGGAGGCGGTGGCCCGCTACCGGGAGGCGGCGGCGCTGTGGCGCGGGCCCGCGTTCGACGGTGTCGACAGCCGGCTGGTCGAGTCGGCGGCGGCGCGGCTGGCGGAGCGGCGCTGCACCGCCGTGGAGGAGTGCGTCGAGCTGGAGCTCGGGCTCGGCCGGCACCGGGAGCTGATCGACGAGCTCACCGCCCTGGTCGCCGAGCAGCCGCTGCGCAGCAGGTTGCTCGGGCAGCTGATGCTCGCCCTGTACCGCTCGGGCCGGCAGCCGGAGGCCCTGGACGCCTACCGGGCCGCCCGGCGGCACCTCGTCGAGGAACTCGGCCTGGAGCCGGGCGAGGACCTGCGCCGGCTCGAACACGCGATCCTGACCGGCGACCCGCAGCTCAGCCTGCCGTCGCCGGAGCAGGGCGGGGAGCCGCCGCTGCCGGCGCCGCACCTGCTGCCCACGGACATCGCCGACTTCACCGGGCGCAGCGCCCAGCTCGACGCGATCGAACGGCAGCTGACGCTCGCCGCGCAGGACGCGTCCCGGTTCGCGGTGCCGGTCGTCGTCATGCCCGGCAAACCCGGCGTCGGCAAGACCACCCTGGCCGTGCACGCCGCGCACCGGCTCGCCGCCCGGTACCCCGACGGTCAGCTGTTCGCCGACCTGCACGGGCGCAACAGCGGCCAGGTCAGCGCGATGCAGGTGCTGGAACGGTTCCTGCGGGCGCTGGGCGTGCCCGGCGCGCAGATCCCGACGACGCTCGACGAGTGCGCGGAACGCTACCGGGCGCTGCTGAGCAACCGGCGGATGCTGGTGGTGCTGGACAACGCGAGCAGCGAGAGCCAGGTCCGGCCGCTGGTGCCGGGCACGTCCCGCTCGGCCGTCATGGTCACCAGCCGCGGGCGGCTGGCCGGGCTGCCGGGCGCGGTCCACGTCGACATCGACGTGTTCGACGCCGCTCATTCGGTGCAGCTGCTGTCCCGGGTCGTCGGCGCGGACCGCATCGAGGCAGAGTCCGCGTCGACGGCGCAGCTCGCCGAGCTGTGCGGGCACCTGCCTCTCGCGTTGCGCATCGCCGGTGCCCGGCTCGCCGCGCGTCCACATTGGAGCGTCGACCAGCTGTTGCAGCGCCTCGTGATCGAGACCCGGCGGCTGGACGAGCTCAAGCACAGCGGCCTGGGGGTCCGCGCCAGCATCGCCCTCACCTACGACCATCTGGCCCCCGACGCGCAGCGGCTGCTGCGGCTGCTGACCGTGCCCGAGGTCCCGCACTTCTCCGGCTGGGTCGCGGCCGCGCTGCTCGACACGGCGCTGCCGGACGCGCAGGACCTGCTCGACGAGCTCGCCGACGCGCAACTGGTCGAGACCAGCGGCTCGAGTCGCGGCGAGTCCACCCGGTACCGGCTGCACGACCTCATCCGCGTCTTCGCCCGGGAACGGCTGCTGCAGGACGAGACAGCCGCGGCCCGCGACGCCGCGCTCGGCCGGTACCTGGGCGCGCTGCTGCTGCTCGCCGGCGCCGCGCACGACGCCATGTACGGCGGTGACTTCCTGCGCTTCCGGTCGCCGGCCGCGCTGTACCCGCTGCCGCCGGCGCAGGTGCGGCGGCTGGTCGACCCGCCGCTGCCGTGGTTCGAGCGGGAACGGCCGGTCCTCGTCGCCGCCGTCCGGCACGCCGCGGCGGCCGGTCTCGTCGAGCACTGCTGGGGCCTGGCGCGGACCGCGGTCACGCTCTTCGAGTCCCGCAACTACCTCGGCGACTGGCGCGAGACGCACCGGGTCGCCCTGGCCGCCGCGACCGAGGCGGGCGACGAGCGGGGGCAGGCGGCCACGCTGTACTCCATCGGCTCGCTGCGCATCGTGGAGCGGCGCTTCGACGAGGCGCTGGACGCCCTGGAGGCGGCCCGCACCCGGCTCGAACGCCTCGGCGACGAGCAGGGCGTGGCGCTCGTCGAAGGGCACATCGCGTTCGTCGACCGGATGCACGGCCGCTACGCCGAGGCCACCGAACGGTACCTGCGGATCCTGACCACGTTCCGCCGCAACGAGGACCTGGTCGCGGCCGCGTACACGCTGCAGAACCTGGCCCAGATCAAACTCGAGCAGGGCGACCTCGAGGCGGCCCGCACCCTGCTGCCGGAGGCGTTGCAGGCCATCCGCCGCGCCGGCAGCGCCCGGGTCGAGGCGCAGGTGCTGCACCGGCTCGGCGAACTGCACCTGCAGGCGCAGGAGCCGCAGGCCGCCTACGTCTTCGAGCAGGCCCTCGCCGTCGTCCGGGAACTCGGCGATCCGGTCGGTGAGGCGTACGCGCTGCTGGGCGTCGGCACCGCCGGCCTGCGCGGCGGTGACCTGGCCGGCGCCGCGGCGGCGCTGCGGGACGCCCGGCGGCTGGCCCGCGACCTGGGGGAGCGGCTGGTCGAGGCCCGGGTCTGCATGGTGCTCGGCGAACTGGCGGCCGGCGAGGACCCGGCGCTCGCCGTCACCGAATGGCGCCGGGCGCTGGAGCTGCTCCAGGTGATCCGCGCACCGGCACTGGAGGCGCAGGTCATGGCGCTGCTCGCCGAGGTCGACCCCGGATAAGCCGGCGATGCCGCGGCGATAATCCGCCGCCGCAGCCTGGACGGGCCGCCGGACGTCAGGCGCCTGCACCGACGTCCGTCCCTGACCGCGCCGCGGCACGACGGAGGAGACCTCATGCTCGGAATGCTCGGACACCTGGTGCCGGAGCGCCGGCAGGCCGTGCTGCTCGCCGTCGCCCTGCCGGCGGCGCTGTACCTCGGCCACCGGATCGTCGAGCAGGTCGACCTGGCCGCCGGGGCGTGGACCCAGGTCGTCGCCGGGATCTGGCTGGCCACCCTGCCGTTCGCGCTGCTGGGCCTGGTCCTCGGCCAGCTGACCGCGGCGAGTGACCTGCCGGCCGTCACCAACGGCGTGCTGAGCATCGGGTCGCTGCTCGGCGGCCTGCTGGTTCCGGTCGTGCTGTTCCCGGCGTCGCTGGTCGACCTGGCCGAGGCGCTGCCGACGTACCGGCCCGGCGGGGTCGGCCGCGGCGCCGTCGACGGCCACCCCGACGTCCGCGACGCGGCCCTGGTGCTCGCCGCCTGGACGGTCGAGGCAGCGCTCGTGCTGGCGGTCCGGCACTGGCGGACCGCGCGGCGAACCGGCTGATTGCCGACGGCAATGTTGGGGTACCGGTCCGGCATCGCAACGACGACCCTGGAGCGAACCCATGACCGACGCGGTGCACCTGCAGATGTCGCTGGACCTGCCTCGCGAGTCGGCCGGAGTGGGCCAGACCCGCCGGATGCTGGACGGTGCCCTGGCCGGTGCGGGCGTCGAGGAGGACTGTCGCGACGACATCCGCCTGGCGCTGAGCGAGGCGTGCAGCAACGTCATCAAGCACGCCGACCTCGCCACCACCTACCACGTCGACGTCAGCGTCGACGGGGACCTGTGCGTGATCGAGGTGACGGACGACGGCGGCGGGTTCGATCCGTCGACCGTCCGGGCCGGTGACGTGCTGGCCGAGGCGGGCCGTGGGCTGCAGATGGTCGCGGCCGTGGTCGACGGCCTGGACGTGGTGTCGGTCGACGGGACCGGGACCCTGCTGCGGTTCACGAAACAGCTGACCTGGAACCGCTGACCGCCCGGCCGCCCCCGCTGCGGCAACCCTTCGCGGCGTCTGACACGTTGGTGCAAGGGATTCGCCGGTGCGGACGGAGAACGGGTCGGATGGCTGAGGGTTTCATGGCGCGGCTGGGCAGCTGGTGTTTCCGGCGCCGGTGGTGGGTGCTGGGTGTCTGGCTGGTCGCGGTCGCCGGTGGTGTCCTGGCCGCCGGGCCCCTGCTCAACGCGATCTCCGAAGGCAACAGCGTGCGCAAGAAGGTCGAGTCGATCGAGGCGTACGACCTGATCGGCACCGCCGACGACTCGTCCGGGACGGTCATCGCCCTGGTGGACGGCGTCGACCCGGCCGCGCAGGACGTCCGCGCCGCCGTCGCCGCGGTCGCGGACCGCGTGCGCGGCGTCGAGCACGTGCGGCAGGTCGAGGCGACGGCGGTGTCGCCCGACGGCCGTGCGCTGCTCGTCGTGGCAACCCTGGAGAAGGTCGACAGGCCGACCCGCAACACGGCCGTCGACAAGGTCGAGACCGAATTTGATCGGTTCGACGCCGAGCTGCCGGCCGCCGCCGACGTCCGCGTCGGTGGTTCCGCCACGATCAGCCGCGACTCCAGCCGGACCCTCGCCGCCGACCGGGACCGGGCCGAGCTGCTGTCGCTGCCGCTCACCCTCGTCGTGCTCGTCGTCGTGTTCGGCGGTCTCGTGGCGGCCGGTGTACCGGTCCTCGCCGCGGTCGTGTCCGTCGCATCCGTGTTCCCCGTGCTGTATGTGTTCACCACGTTCACCGACGTCGACAACAACGCGTTGACCGTCGCGTCGCTGCTCGGACTGGGCCTGTCGGTCGACTACGGGCTGCTGCTCGTGGCCCGCTACCGCGAGGAGCTCGCCGCCGGGTTCGCCCCCGACGTCGCCATCGGCAGGGCCTGGGCGACCGCCGGGCGCACCATTTTGTTCAGCGCGCTGACCGTCGCCGCCGCGCTCGCCGGGCTCCTGGCGTTCTCGGTGCGGCAGCTGACCGCGCTCGGCGCCGCCGGCGTGTCGATCGCGCTGGTCGCGATGCTGGCGTCGCTGACGTTCACCGCCGCGCTCATCGGGCTGGCCCGCCGGCGCCTCAAACCCGCCCGCCGGCCCGCCGCCGACGAGGCCGCCCGCGGCTTCTTCGCGGCGCTCGCCGCGCTCGTGCAGCGCCGCGCGGCGCTCGTCGCGGTGCTCACCGCGGTGCTGCTGCTCGCCGCCGGGCTGCCGCTGCTGTCGGCGACGGTGAAGCTGCCCGGCCTGCAGGGCATGCCGCGCAGCATCGAGTCGGTCCGGGTCGCCGACGAGCTCAACGCCCGCTTCGGCCGCTCGTTCGCCCCGACGATCACGCTCGTCGCGCGGACCGGCGCGGCGGACCTGGACGCATATGCCGCCCGCTGGTCCGCCGACCCGGCCGTGGCCAAGGTGCAGCCGGCGAAGCCGGTCGGGTCCGGCCTGGCCGCCGTGGAGCTGAACCTGCGCGGCGGCGCGCAGGACGACGCCGCGAAGGACCTGGTGCACCGGGTCCGTGCCGACCGCCCCGCCGGCGTGCAGTCGTGGGTGACCGGTGACGCCGCGGTACTGGTGGACCTCGTCGACCTCATCGTCGACGACCTGCCCCTCGCGCTGGGTATCACGCTGACCGCGATGCTGGTGCTGCTGTTCGCGATGACCGGTTCGGTGGTGGTGCCGGTGAAGGCGATCCTCGCCAACGTCGTCTCCCTGGGCGCGACGCTCGGCGTCATGGTCGCCGTGTTCGAGCACGGCTGGCTCTCCGGGCTCCTCGGCACGCTCACCGTCGGCGGCCTGGATCCGTTCGTCGTGGTCATCCTGTTCGCGTTCGCGTTCGCGCTGTCCATGGACTACGAGGTGTTCCTGCTCGGCCGGGTCAAGGAGTACGTCGACGGCGGCGACGACACGAACGCCGCCGTCCGGCGCGGGCTGCAGCACACGGGCCGGGTCATCACCTCCGCCGCGCTGCTCATGGTCATCGTGTTCGGCTGCTTCGCCGCGGCGCAGATGGGCAGCATCGAGCAGATCGGGCTCGGCCTGGCCACGGCGGTGTTCATCGACGCGACCGTGGTGCGCTGCCTGCTCGTCCCGGCCACGATGACCCTGCTCGGCCGGTGGAACTGGTGGGCGCCGGCGGCGCTGCGGCGCCTGCACCGGCGGATCGGCCTGAAGGAGCTGACCCTGCCCCCCGCGGAGACGCCGGCGGGCGTGCCGGCCATGAGCGCCGCCGACGGGTGAGCACGCCGATCGCGCGCGGCCCGGACCCCGGCGATGCACCAACCGCCAAAACGGGCACGCCGGGCGACATAGCCATCGGCTGATTCGTTGGCGAGGATCGGGTCATGACAGATGTGAGTGGGGCACTTCGGTCGTACGACATCTTCACACCCGAGGCGATGGCCGATCCGATGCCGCTGCTGCACCGGATCCAGGCCGAGAGCCCGATCAGCTGGATTCCACAACTCAACGCGTGCCTGCTGACCCGGCACGCGGACATCGTCGCGGCGCTGAAGGACCGGCGGCTCGACACCGCGAACCTGGGGCAGGGCCTGGACCGGCTGAGCGCGCAGGAGCAGGAGGAGCTGCTGCCGTTGCGGCGCTCGATCCAGATGTGGATGGGTCACACCGACCCGACGGACCACGTCCGGTTCCAGCAGCTGCTGAAGCGGTACTTCACGCCCGTCACCGTGAACGCGCTGCGCCCGCGGGTCCGGGAGATCACCCACGAGCTGCTGGACGCGGTGGCACCGCACGGCCGGATGGACGTCGTCAAGGACCTGGCGTATCCGCTGCCGGCCAACGTCATCGCGGAGATCCTGGGGATGCCGGCGAGTGACCGGGTCCAGCTGCAGCTGTGGTCGCGGGACATCCTCGCGGTGTTCCAGCTCGCCGACATGGACCGGCTGCGGCAGGCGCAGCGCAGCGTCCTGGAGATGCAGGACCACCTGCGGCTGCTGGTCGAGCAGCGGCGGCAGGAGCCGCGCGAGGACATCCTCAGCATGTTCGTCGCCGCGGAACGCGACGGCACGGTCACCGAGGACGAGATCGTCGCCAACTGCGTGCTGCTGCTCTTCGCCGGGCACGAGACCACGGCGGGCCTGATCGCCAACGGCCTGCTGCTGCTCTTCGACAACCCGGACCAGCTGGCGCTGCTGCGGTCCGATCCGACCCTGACCGCCTCGGCGGTGGAGGAGATGCTGCGCTGTGACGGCCCGGCCGGGGTCATCGTGCGGGTCAGCAGCGAGCCGGTCGACGTGGCGGGGCACCCGTTCCCCGCGGGTCAGCAGTTCTACCTGGCGATGCTCGCCGGCAACCGCGACCCCGAGGTGTTCGAGCAGCCCGACAAGTTCGACATCACGCGGAAACCCAACCGGCACACCTCCTTCGGGATGGGCGCCTTCTACTGTCTCGGTGCGGCGCTGGCCCGGATGGAGGCCGACGAGTGCTTCCGCATCCTGCTGGACCGGTTCCCGGACCTGCGACCCGCGTACAAGAGCCCGGACCTGCACGCCGCCCCGCCGCTCGGCCACCGGCTGGTCACCCTCGACGTGGAGTTCTGACCAGGCCGGGACCCTGCCGACGTTGACGTCGTCGCGGCGGTCACGGCGCTGTGCACGCGGCTGCCCCGGTGACGGCGTCGGTGGCAGCATGGTCGGGTGGCCGGTCATGTGTACATCGCCTATCACCCGAGTGATGCCGGGTACCGCGACCGGCTGGCCGCGCAGTTGGCAGCAACCGGGATGACGGTGTGGTTCCAGCCGCCGGCCGAGTACGGCACGCAGTGGTTGACGGTGATCCGCCGCCAGATCGACACCTGCGGCGTGTTCGTCGTGCTGATGACCCAGCGGGCGGAACTGTCGGACTGGGTCGACCAGCAGGTTGCGCACGCGCTGACAGCAGGGGTGCCGATCATGCCGCTGCTGCTGGAGCGGGACTGGACGTTCAAGCGGCTGAGCAACGCCGGACACCGGACGTTCACCGGTGTCAGCCCGGGCATGCTGCCACGCCGGCCGTATTTGGACGATCTGCGGACGGCGCTCGGCCTGCCGCCGCTGGTGCCGCCGAGCCCGGAACCACCGGTGCTGCAGCCGGCCACGGTCATCGCCCTGCCCCCGTCCAGGGTGGACACCGGCGAACGACCCAACCCTGGCTGGGAGGACCTCCACTCGCCGAGTGCGCGACTCGTCTGGTCCCCGGGCGGCGAGACGATCGCGGTCGCCGGGAACGATGGCACGACCTATTTCTGGGACGTCGCCGTCGGCGCGGTCCGCGTGACGATCGAGCAGCAGGAGGAGATTTCCGCGCTCGCGTGGACGCCGGACAGCGCATCGCTGGTGACCGGGGACGTCGACGGTGCCGTGCGGGTCTGGGACGCCGCGACCGGCAGGCAACGGTTGCACATCAGTGAGGACCGGCAGACGGTCAACGTTGCCGCGTGGTCGTGTGACGGCGCGTTGCTGGCCACCGCAGTCGGCGACCGGTCCACAATTCGGCTCTGGGACGCCGCCACCGGCGCGGCCGTCACCACCCTGAATGCGGGAAGGCATGATCTTGTCGGGGTCGGTGTCTGGTCGCCGATCGAACCGCATCTGCTGGCGGTGCAAGACGCGCGAAGTCTGCGCCTCTGGGACACGAACGCCAACACCGTCCGAGCGCGCGTGTCTCCGGCCGGTCACTACGGCCTGGCTTGGTCACCGGACGGGCGGTATCTTGCCACCACGCTCGACGAAGAGATCATCATCCGGGACGCCGCCACCATGACCGAGCAGCACGTGTTGATCGACCGCAAGGCGGCGCTGCGTTGCGTGGCCTGGGCGCCGGACGGCAAGCGGCTGGCCACCGGCGGCGCGGACTGCTCCGTCCGCATCTGGCAGCCACCCCACCCAGACCCGATCCTCGTCCTCGACGGCCACCCCGCGGCGGTGTACACCGTCTCCTGGTCGCCCGACGGGCGGCGGCTCGCGGCGTCCGGCGGGGGCTGGACCCCGCTCATCTGGGACCTGCCCGCCGAGCCGCCCACCCCAACCCCTCGGCTGATCGCTCAGACAAGCGATTGAGGTGGCTGACGGGCTTCAGAAGGAACTCCGCATGATCTGCGAACGGATTCATGATTGACGCTGGCTACCGCCCGTCTTGCGGCACGGGCATGACCGATCCGGTGCAGCCGGAGGTCGTGGCGCTTGACATCGCGCGCGCAGAAATGGGTGTTGAGGTGTAGTTGCAGGCGGTCGCCGCGAATGCCCTCGATCTGGGGCGCTGGTGATGTTCGGCGGCGTCGCCGCGCGGCTGGTCGGGCCGCTGACCGCGCTGGCCGCGCTCCTCGCCGGCGCGGCTGCTGTCGTCGCGCTCGCCGGGATGGCCGTGGTCGTGCTTGCGTTCGTGCCGCGCTGCTGATCCTCGCGGGCGTCGTCAGATGGTGGTGGTGAGCGTGCCGGTCACTCGCAGAAGACGCGCACCTTGGCGTCGGGCTGGTCGACCTCCACGGTCAGGTCGTCGAGGTGCTCCACGAGTGCCTCGAGCTGTTCGGGCTTGAGCTGGGTCAGGTCGATCGGCACGCCGGACTTGCTCAGCTCGGCGTTGGCGTAGCCCAGTGCCTGCGGCGGGATCAGGGCCGCCAGCCGCACGCCGGCCCGCAGCAGCTGCAGCGGCACGCGCACGTTGACCCGTCCCGGTTCGCCGTTCTCGACGGCGTCCACCACGACCCGCAGGTACTTCGCCTTGCCCTTCGGCCGGGCGTCGAGACCTGAGGCGGTCGGCGGCTGGTCGCGCTCGAGCGCGGCGATGAGCTGCTCTGCCTCCTCCGCGGTGATCTTGCCGGCGGCGAGCATGTCGAGGATGTCCTTGCGTTGTTCGTTCATCGGAGTTGCTCCTATCGGATGGCGACGAGCACGGCCGTGCGGCCCTGCTCGAGGTCGAGCCGGGTGCCGGGCAGCGCGGAGACGATGCGCCAGCTGGTGTCGAGTGCCCGTGCCGCGCTGACGCGGTACACGAGGCAGGTCACGGCCGCCACCAGTGCGGCCAGGATCAGGATCGGCGAGAACACGAGCACGATGGGCAGGATCGGGACCCAGACCCGGATGGGGCGGCGGTGCGGGCGGTTGACCCGCACCGTCAACAACTGCGGCATCACGAGCGACCCTCCAATTCGGACAGTGCCTGCTGCGCGGTGATCTCGCCGCGGCGCAGCCGGTCGATGACGTCGGCCCGGGACGGCGCAGGATCGGTCTCGACGAAGTCGAGCATCTGCGTGATCCGGTTCAGCCGGGATTTGATCGTCGGGTAGCTCACCCCGAAGATCCGCTCCATCTCCTTGATGGAGCCGTGGCACCGCACGAACGCCGTGACGAAGACCTGGTCCTCGACGTTGAGCTGGGCCAGTTGCGGCAGCTCGAACTCGCCCTCGATCGCGACGCCGTTGGCCGCCAGGCGCACCCGCTCGACGACGAACGGCTGGCCCCGGGTCAGGTTCGTGAGCTCCTGCCAGTCCAGCGGCTGCTCTGTCATATTTCATTTGTACGCGGCGCGACATTAACTTTCAAGATGTCGATCTTAAGATTGTTGAGTCGGCCGGTATCGCGGTCAGCCGATCGGCTCGGCGCCCTGCATGAGGGTGACGTCGGCGGTGGCGACCGGGTTGCCGCCGGCGGCGGTCAGGTCGCTGAGGTACAGCACGAACCCGGGCGGCCACCGGCTGATCTCGGCGCCCGGTGCGACGACGATGACGAACGTGTCCGGGGTCGCCGGCAGCAGCCGCTCCGGACGCTCCACCGTGAACCAGCCGGTCGGCGGCAGCAACTGCTCCTGCGGGAATTCGCCGGGCGGGAACCGCCGGGAGACCGGCCACTGCGGGTAGGCGGGCACCGCGAACTCGGACAGGCCGAGCCGGACCCGGCGGCCGTACGGGCCGGAGACCACGGCGGTGAACCGGTCCGGCGGCGGGTCCCAGTCGAGGCCGGACAGCCACACTGTCGCCGGCGTCACCTCCAGGCGCCACGGCGCGGCCGGCGCGACCCGCACCACGACCGGGTCGCTGACCACCGGCGCGTCCGTGCCGGCGGTGACGGCCGCGGCGAGCTCGAGGATCGTCTCGGTGAGATCGTCCGGCCGGACGGTGACGGTGAACCTGGCCGCGGTGCCGGGCCGCAGGTCCCGGGTCGGTTCGGCGACGCTGCACCAGGCGCGGGCGCGATCCGGGCAACGGACCGACACCGTCGCCCGGGCGGGCACCGTGGCGAGGTTCGTGACCGTGAACGTGACCGTCGCCGGGTGTTCCACGCTGTCGGCCACGAGCAGGAACGAGTCCGGCACGATCGAGAACGCAACTGCCATGATGGGGTTGCCCTCCGGCGTCAGCGGATGAACGAGGTGGGGCGCGGCGGCGTCGAGAACACCTTCAGCGTGCCGTTGGCGACCTCCTCCGGGAAGAACTCCGCGAGCAGCCAGCGCAGGCCGGTCGACGCGGTGACCGCGCCCTCGGCCGGCACGGTCTCGGTCACGACGTAGCGGATGCCGCCGAGGCCGAGTTCGGCGTTCAATGCGACGTAGCCTCGCGCCTGCTCGAGGATCTTCTGCATCGCCGTCTGGGAGAAGCTGGAGTCGAATCGCATCGCGGTCCGCACGATCGAGTCCATCTTGTGCTCGACGATGAGCGTGTCGGTGAGGCTCGTCAGGTATTTCTCGCCGGTGCGGCTGACCAGGCCGTCGGGGACGATCAGCTTGCCGTCGAGCAGGAACTGATGCTCCAGGTACTGCCCGGTGACCCAGACCTGGTTGCTCATCCAGACCTTGCGGGCGTTGACGATCGCCTTCGGCCCGAGCCACTGCGCCTTCGCCGTGAGCTGGATCGCCTGGCGCGGGGCGGCGCCGACCAGGCGGGCGCTGCCGGTGATGGGCAGCACGGTCGCGATCGCGGCGCCGGCCTCGAGGAGCTTGCCGGTGGCGGCGGCCTTGTCCGCGGCGGCCTGCACGATGTCGCCGCGGGCGAGCGCCTCGTCGCCGGAGATGCTCAGGCTCGCCGCGTCGACGATGTTCGCCGGGGCGGCCAGCAGCGGGTTGACGAAGGAACTCTCGACGAACGCGCCGATCTCGGCGGTCGGGAGCAGGGTCAGCAGCACGTACCGCAGCAGCAGCGGATTGTTCGTGTCGAACGCGTCCCGCCAGCCGGCGCTGACGGTCTCCGAGGCGAACGTGCTCACGTAGCGGGGCGCCTCCGGGTGGCGCTCCACCAGCTTCGGCACGTCCTGCGGTTTGGGTGCGGCGCCGCCGGGCCAGCCGATGATGACGTCGCCGACCGGCGGCGGCAGCGGCGGCCCGATCACGCCGGGCTGGCTGAAGATCCACATGTGCAGGCGCGCGTTGAAGGACGGCAGCGTGGTGAGTTCCGGGTGTCCGTTGCGCTGGAAGAAGCCGAGTGCCTCGGACCGGGTCGACGTGCCCGCGGCGACCTTGACCTGCAACGCGCGGTCGGCCGCGGTCGTCGGCGGCGACGTGCCGACCCTGGTGAGCCGCGCCGGCACCGCCGGCTGCTTCGCCGGCTGCTTCGCCGGCGGCGTCGCCGGACGCTGCGCGGGATGCGCCTCCGCAACAGTCGGCGAAGTCGGCGCGACGGGCGGCGTCTCGGCCGCGGGCTGCCGCACCGCGGGCGTCTCGCTGCCCGACTGCGTGGACGGCTCCGGATGCACGTTGCCGCCACTGCCGCGGTGCTCGGCGCCGGCGTGCAGCGTCTCGTGCTCCGGCAGTCCGGTGGCCGGCGGATGCTCCCGCTCGCCCGTCGGCCGCTCCTCGATGACCGTCATCTCCTCGTCGGGGGCGATGACCGCGCCGAGACCCGAGTCGTACGTATAGCCGGGCGGCAGCCACGCGTCCAGCGCCGCCACGTAGTGGTAGCCGGCCGGCACCGGGTGCAGCTTCGGCAGGATGTCGTCGATCGAACCCTCGGCGGTCTCGGACACGTACTTGGCGTCGTCGTTCATTGCCCGGCAGAGCCCCAATCCGTGGACAGCGCAGGATCACCCGCTACGCAGAGTATCGACGCGACTGCCCACTGGGAAGATCCGGTCGCCACTGACAGCGGCTGATTGCCGTGGCGGTGGGGTGTTAGCGCGCTGTCAGTCCGGTGTCAGAGCGGCTCGCGATGGTCTGTGGGCAAGCCGGACCGGCTTGGCACCGAGTCAGACCAAGGAGTGAGCAGCATGCAGACCTTCGACACCCCCGCCCCGATCTGCGCCGTTCTGGACATCCCCGCGGGTCGGGTCCAGTTCGTCGCCGCCGACCGCGTCGACACCACCGTGGAGGTGCTGCCCGCGGACCCGGCCAAGAGCCGTGACGTGAAGGTCGCCGAGCAGACCACGGTCGTGTACGGCGACGGTGTCCTGCGCATCGAGGCGACCGCGAAGCATCAGATCCTCGGCAGCTCCGGCTCCGTCCAGGTGACCGTCGGCCTGCCGGCGGGTTCCCGGGTGGAGGTGAAAGCGGCCAGCGCCGACGTCCGCACCGTCGGGCGTCTCGGCGACGTCGCCTACGACGGCGCGCACGGCGACATCAACCTCGACGACGTCACCGGGGCGCGGCTGACCACCCTCGCCGGTGACGTCTCCGTCGGGCGGCTCAACGGGCCGGCGCAGATCAGCACCGCGAAGGGTGACATCCGCATCGTCGAGGCGGTCCGTGGTGCGGTGGTGCTGCACACCCAGGCCGGTGACGTGTCCGTCGGTGCCGCCGCCGGGGTCGACGCGTCCCTGGACGCCGGCACCAGCTACGGCCGGGTCCACAACGCGCTCAAGAACGCCGGCGGCACCGCCGAGCTGACCATCCACGCGACCACCGCCTACGGCGACATCGCCGCCCGCAGCCTGTAGAGCCCGCGGCCGGTAGAGCCCGCAGTCTGTAGAAGGAGCAACCATCATGACCAACCTGGCCATCGCGGCGAACGGGCTGCGCAAGTCCTACGGCGACAAGGTCGTGCTCGACGGTGTCGACCTGGCCGTCCCCGCGGGCACGATCTTCTCCCTGCTCGGCCCGAACGGCGCCGGCAAGACCACCGCCGTCAAGATCCTCTCCACGCTCATCTCGCCGGGGCCCGGCTCCGGCGTCATCCGGGTCGGCGGGCACGACCTCACCGGCGACCCGCAGGCGGTCCGCGCGGCGATCGGCGTCACCGGCCAGTTCTCCGCCGTCGACAACCTGATCACGGGGGAGGAGAACATGCTCCTCATGGGCGACCTGCACCACCTGTCCAAGCGGGCGGGCCGCCGCGCCGCGGTCGAGCTCCTGGAACGGTTCGACCTCACCGACGCGGCGAAGAAGCCCGCCTCCACCTACTCCGGCGGCATGCGCCGCCGCCTCGACCTGGCCATGACGCTGGTCGGCAACCCGCGGATCATCTTCCTCGACGAGCCCACCACCGGCCTCGACCCGCGCAGCCGGCACAACATGTGGCAGATCATCCGCGAGCTCGTCGCCGACGGCGCCACCGTCTTCCTCACCACCCAGTACCTGGAGGAGGCCGACGAGCTCGCCGACCGCATCGCCGTGCTCAACGACGGGAAGATCGCCGCCGAGGGCACCGCCGATCAGCTCAAGCGGCTCATCCCCGGCGGGCACGTCCGGCTCCGCTTCACCGACCCGGTCTCCTACCAGTCGGCCACCCTGGCCCTTCCCGACGCCGTCCGCGACGAGGAGTCCCTCGCACTGCAGATCGCCAGCGACGGCAGCCAGCGCGACCTGCGTTCCATCCTCGACCGGCTGGACTCGGTCCACGTCGAGGCCGACGAACTGACCGTGCACACCCCCGACCTCGACGACGTGTTCTTCGCCCTGACCGGCGGCGCCGGCGTCCCCAACCAGCCCATGGAGGCGGTCCGATGAGCTCCCTCGCCCTCGCCGTCCGCGACTCGAACACGATGCTGCGCCGCAACCTGCTGCACGCGCGCCGCTACCCGTCGCTGACCCTGAACCTGCTGCTCACCCCGATCATGCTGCTGCTGCTCTTCGTCTACATCCTCGGCGACACGCTGAGCGCGGGCATCAGCGGCGCCCCGGACCGCTCCAAGTACATCGCGTACCTCCTGCCGGGCCTGCTGCTGATGACCGTCGGCAGCACCGTGATCGGCACCGCCGTCTCCGTCTCCAACGACATGACCGAGGGCATCATCGCCCGGTTCCGGACCATGGCGGTCCACCGCGGGTCGGTGCTCGTCGGGCACGTCGTCGGCAGCGTCCTGCAGTCCGTCGCGAGCGTCGTGCTGGTTGGTGCCGTCGGCGTGGCGATCGGCTTCCGGTCCACCGACGCCACCGTCGTGGAGTGGCTGGCGGCGTTCGGGCTGCTCGCCCTGTTCGCCCTGGCGCTGACCTGGATCGCGGTCGGCATGGGCCTGGTCAGCCCGAACGCGGAGGCCGCCAGCAACAACGCGATGCCGCTGATCCTGCTGCCGCTGCTGTCCAGTGCCTTCGTCCCGGTCGACGCGATGCCCGGCTGGTTCCAGCCGATCGCCGAGTACCAGCCGTTCACCCCCGCCATCGAGACCCTCCGGGGGCTGCTGCTCGGCACCGGCATCGGCCACAACGGGTGGCTCGCGGTCGGCTGGTGCGTGGGGCTCGCCGTGCTCGGCTACTTCTGGTCGACGTCGAAGTTCAACCGCGACCCGAAGTAGCCCGACCATGACGTACGCGATCGAGGCCGAGGGGCTGGTCAAGCGGTACGGGGGTCGGGTCGCGCTCAGCGGGGTCGACCTGCGGGTGCGCACCGGCCAGGTGATCGGCGTCCTCGGCCCCGGTGCGGCGGGCAAGACCACCCTCGTGCGGATCCTGGCGACGCTGGTGCGTCCCGACCTGGGCCGCGCGAGGGTGGCCGGCCATGACGTGACGAAGGAGCCGGCGCGGGTGCGCTCCCTGATCGGCCGGCGGGCCGTGCGGCACGGGACCGGGCCGCGGATCCTGGTGCTGGACGAGCCGACCGCCGGCCTGGACCCAGCCGGCCGCGACGAGGTGTGGGCCGCGGTCCGCGAGCTGGCCGCCGACGGCGGCACGGTGCTGCTCACCACCCGGCACCCGGAGGAGGCCGACCAGCTCGCCGACCGGATCAGCGTCATCGACGGTGGCCGGGTGGTCGCCGAAGGCCGCCCGGGGGAGCTGCGGAGCCGCGTCGGCGGGCAGATCCTGCACGTGCGCCCGGCCGTGCCCGCGGACACGGCGCCGGTCTCCCGGATCCTTGCCGAGCTGACCGGCGTGGCCCCGGCCCGCGACCCGGGCACCGGCCTGCTCACCGTGCCGGCCGCCGACCCGATGCTGCTGTCCGCGCTGGTCCGAAGGCTGGACGCGGCCGGGGTCACCGCCGACGAGCTGGGTCTGCGCCGCCCCACCCTCGCCGAGATCCTGGCGGCGTTGGTACCGCCAGGGTCAGGCTGAGCGCCGTTGCGCTTCGCCGGCCAGCCGGCCGATCGCGTCCCGCCTAGGTGTCTCGGCGCCGCGGCGGTACGCGTCGGCGTAGCCGTCCTCGCCGAGGCGGGCCGTGAGCCGGTCGGCGAGGGCGCGCAGCTCGGGTTCGCCGTGGTCGAACTCGCCGCGGATGACCTCGCTCATGCCGAGCGCGGCGGCGGCGTCCACCGGTTCGTCCTCCAAGGCGAGGAGCCCGGCGAGCAGTTCGGCAGCCCAGGCCAGGCCGGCGCTGTAGCCCTGGGCGACCAGCGAGCGGACGGCTTCCGGCAGCAGCGCCCTGGCCTGCACCACGTCGCCCTGCGCCAGCCGGTTCTCCAGGCGGGTGCTCACGATGAGGTCCCGGGCCACGTGTTCGGCGATGGCGCCGCGACGGACCAGGGACTCCAGCTCGTCGAGGGTCCGGTCGGCCCGCTCCAGGTCGCCGGCGAGGCGGTGCACGTTGGCCAGCCCGACGAGGATGTTCACCTCCATGCGGCGGTGCCCGCGTTCCTGTGCCCGGCGCTGCGCCGCCTGGATGTCGCGCAGCGCGCCGTCGAGGTCGCCGCTGCGGCGGCGTTCCCGGGCGAGCCTGGCCCGGCTCAGGTACAGGTAGTCCTCGACGCCCAGTTCGGAGCTGAGCACGACGGCCCGCTCGAACGCCGCGATGGCGGGGCCGTGTTCACTGCGCAGCGAGTGGTCGCGGCCCAGCGGCAGCAGGCTGAGCACGAGACCCCAGCGGTCGCCGACCTCCTCGAACCCGTCCAGCGCGGCCTGCCGGGACGCGGCCCCGGAGCGCAGGTCGCCCTCCTCGGTCAGCAGGAAGTCCTTCGCCCAGTGCGCGCTCGCCCGGATCCACGGGTCGGTGGAGGTCAGCGCCGCGGCCAGATCTGAGGCCACGTCGGGTTCCTCGGTCGCGTGCGCCAGCTGCGTCATCCGCATCAGCGGCCGCGCCGGGTGGAACTCCCGGGCTCCCGCCGAGTCGACGTCCATGCTCGCCCGCACCACCCCGAACGCGGTCCTGGCCTGCTGCGGCAGCGCGCCGCCGTACCGCAGGTACGTCTCGAACTGCGTGGTCATGCCGCTCATGCCCCAGTACCAGAACATGGCGCCGACGAACCGGGACGCCGTCGCCGCGTCACCGGCGTCCACGGTGCGGCGCAGCGCGTGCACCAGGTTGTCGTACTCCGCGTCGAAGACCGCGATCGCGGCGAGCTGGTCGCGGGTCCGCAGCAGCGGCTCGTGCTGCTCGGCGAGGGCGAGGAAGTAGCCGCAAAACCGTTCGTCGATGGCGTCGGCGGACGCCTCGAGGCGCCCGAGCGCGTATGCCCGGACGGTCTCCAGCATCCGGTACCGGTCGCCGGACTGCCCGACGATGGACTTCTCCACCAGGGCGTCGAGCACGTAGAAGACGTCGCGTGCGGGCAGCGCCGGGTCCGCGCAGACCGCTTCGAGCGCCGCTGTGGTCGCCCCGCCGGGGAAGGCGGCGAGCCGGCGGGCGAGGACCCGTTCCGGCTCTTCGAGGAGGTCCCAGCTCCACTCGACGACGGCGAGGAGGGTGCGCTGCCGGGGCAGCGCGGACCGGCTGCCGGAGCTGAGCAGCCGGAACCGGTCGTCGAGGCGGCGCGCGATCTGGTCGACGCCCATCGAGCGCAGCTTGGCGGCGGCGAGCTCCAGCGCGAGCGGCATCCCGTCCAGGCGCCAGCAGATCTCGACGACGTCGTCGACGGTCGACTCGTCCAGCGCGAAGCCTGGCCGTACACTCGCCGCCCGGTCAACGAACAGGCGCACGGCCGCGGCTCGGGCCGCCTCCGCCGGCTCGACCGAGTCCCGTGGGACTTCGAGCGGACCGAGGTGGCACAGCGCCTCGCCGGTGATCGCGAGGGGTTCGCGGCTGGTGGCGAGGACCCGCAGCTGTGGCAGCCGCGCCAGCAGTGCGTCGACGAACTCGGCGGCGGCGTCGACGAGGTGCTCACAGTTGTCCAGCAGCAGCAGGGCGTCGCCGACGTCGAGCAGCTCCACCACCCGGTCCAGTGGCGTGGCCGGGCCGCCTTCGTACACGCGGCCGTCGGAGGCGTTGAGCGCGCCCACGACCGCGTCGGCGAGCTGCTCGGGCACGCCGACCGCGGCGAGCGAGACGAACCACACCCGCCCGGCGACCTTCGCCGCCTCCAGGACCAGCCTGGTCTTTCCGGCGCCGCCGGGTCCGACCACGGTGACGAGGCGGTTCCTGGTGAGGAGCCCGGCCAGCTGCGCCATTTCGGCGTCCCGGCCGACGAAGCTGGTGAGCTGGGCGGGCAGGCGGCTCGGTGCCGCTTCGGGCCGGGTCGCCGGCTGTTCCATCTCGCCGCGCAGCAGCGCCAGTTGCAGCTCCTGCAGCGCGGCGCCCGGGTCGACGCCGAGCTCGTTGCCCAGCCGGGCCCGGATCTGCTCGTAGACAGCGAGGGCGTCGCTCTGGCGGCCCGCCGCCGCGAGGGCCCGCATCCGCAGGCCTGCGAGGCGTTCGCTCATCGGGTGTTCGGCGGCCGCGGCGCCCAGCGCGTTCAGTGCCTCGGCGTGCCGGCCCAGCCGCAGCTCGGCGTCGAAGCGGTCCGCGGTCGCGGTGACGCGCAGGTCGTGCAGCCGGGCGGCGGTGTTGCGGGCGAACGGCGCCTCCTGCAGGTCGGCCAGGGCCGGTCCTCGCCACAGGTCCAGCGCGGCGGTCAGCGTGGCAGTGGCCTGCGCGGGCCGGTCCGCGGCCAGCTCCCGGCGGCCTTGCGCGGCCAGGTCCTCGAACCGGTGCGCGTCGACGTCCTCGCGGCGCACGGTGACCCGGTAGCCGCCGGCGACGAGGTCGACCGACCCGGCGTCCCGCAGCGCCCGGCGCAGCCGCGACACCAGCCCTTGCAGCGCGGCCGCGGCTCCGGTGGGCGGTTCCTCGCCCCACAGGTCGTCGATCAGCAGGTCGGCCGACACGGGCCGGCCGGCGTCGAGCGCGAGCCTGGCGAGCAGCATCCGCAGCCGCACCCCGGCGATCTCGACCGGCGTGCCATTCTGCGCGTGGACTTCAAGTGGACCTAGAACCGCAACGTGCACGGGGCCAGCTTTGCAGAACCCCTCCGTTGATCTTCCGCTGCGTGGGTCGCGTGGCGCCGCCAGGTGGCGGCCGGCCACCCCGACCTTCCCCGGCGTTGCGCCGGTCGGGTGGATCGGCGCGGGAAATCACACACCGAAATGTGTTACGCCGGGTGGTGTCTGCGGGTCGCAACGCGGTCACGTGGCGTTGCCTGGCCGACACTGGCATGCTGATCGCCTGGTGGGAGGGCTCCGGGTCCTGGATCGGTGATGACACATGCGTGGGGCAGGAACGAAACGGGTCGCGCTGGTCGCGGCGGCACAGGCCGGCGACGAACAGGCCCGGGACGAACTCATGGCGGCCTACCTGCCGCTGGTGTATTCGATCGTGCGTCGCGCGCTTGCCGGCCACCCGGCGTCCGTCGACGACGTCGTCCAGGACACGATGGTGCGTGCCCTGCGTCAGCTCCGGTCGGTGCGGGATCCGGAACGCTTCCGGGCCTGGATCGCCGCGATCGCCGTCCGGCAGGCCGCGACCCAGCTGCACAGCGAGCGGCTGACCGTCGGGCGGACGGCCACGCTGGACACCGTGATGGGCACGCCGGACGCCGTCGACTTCGAGGACCTCACCATGTTGCGCGTCGAGCTTGCCGGGCAACGCCGGCAGGTGGGGCAGGCGGTCGCGTGGCTCGATCCGGATGACCGGGCGGTGTGGTCGCTGTGGTGGCTGGAGGTCGGCGAGGAGCTGACCCGTGCCGAACTCGCCGCCGCGCTCGGGGTTGGCGTCGCGCATGCCGGCGTGCGCGTGCAGCGCATGCGGCGGCGGCTGGATCAGGCGCGCGCACTGGTCGCGGCGCTCGACGCCAGGCCGCGCTGCCCGTGGCTGGACACCGTTGTGGTGACCTGGGACGGCATTCCGGGCCCGTTGTGGCGCAAGCGGATCTCCCGGCACACCCGCTCATGCACCACGTGCGCCGGCGCCGCCGAGGAGATGGTCGCCACCGAGCGGCTGCTGGCCGGGTTCGCGTTGCTGCCGGTGCCGGCGGCCCTCGCCGCCGCCCTGACCGGCCATGGCCCGATCGCCGGTCCCGCGGCGACCACCGCGGGCGGCGTCGTCGCCACCACCGGTCACACTCCGCTGGCGGCCG
The DNA here is from genome assembly GCF_040676755.1 of Dactylosporangium sp. NPDC049525. Lineage (NCBI taxonomy): Bacteria > Bacillati > Actinomycetota > Actinomycetes > Micromonosporales > Micromonosporaceae > Dactylosporangium > Dactylosporangium sp. NPDC049525. The sequence continues at coordinate 43,777 of NZ_JBFAPO010000064.1, forward strand.
CGACGGTGGGCGGGGCCGCGGGTGGGACGGCTGCCACGGCCGGTCCCGGTTCGCTGACCGCGACGGCCGCCACGGCCGCGGGTGGGACGGCGGCAACGGCCGGGTGGCTGGTCGGCGTCCCCGTCGCGAAGCTGACCGTCGCCGCGGCGATCGTTGCCGGGATCACCACCGCCCTGACCTGGCCGAGCGACGCCGCGTCGCCGCCCGTTACGGCCGCGCCGTCCAGCCGGCCGTCATCGGCCGCACCGCCGACGACGCTGCGGCTGGGACCGATGTCGTTGGAGTCCGGTGCGGTTCCCGGACGGTATCTGGGCACCGACGGGCAGTTCGGCATCCTGGCCGACGCCATCAGCCCGGCCGCGCGCAGCCAGGCGACGTTCGAGGCGGTCCCGGGCCTGGCGGACGCGACCTGCTACTCGTTCCGGGCGGCGAACGGGCAGTATCTGCGGCACCTGTCATGGCGGCTCCGGCTGAGCGACGACGAAGGAAGCCGCGTGTTCCGCGGCGACGCCACCTTCTGCCCGCTCGTCACCGAGGACGGCCAGGTGTTTCTGGAGTCCGCGAACTACCGGGGCTACTTCATCCACCGGCAGGACGAGCAGCTCTGGGTGGATCAGGGCGACGGCACCGCCGCGTTCCGCACCGACAGCGCGTTCCGGGTCCGCCCGCCCTTGTCCTGAGACCGACTGCCGGCCTGCGACCGGACGACGGCGCTCGGCATAACAACAAATTTCTCTGCAAAAATATCTGTTATCCCGGGTGCCGGTCTCAGGTCGCACAAACAGTCGCATTCATTGTTGCCCAAATGAATCGATGCCGTTGAGTTCGACGATCGACATTTGCGCAGGTCGGCTCGTGGTGCTGGTATTGACGCGGCAAATGGGAGCGTTCCCGAAACGACGGCGAGCGTATTTCGTGGCGATTACCAGGCAGTTAGCAAGAACGCTTGACAATTGATGTTAGCGATCACATCATGAAGTCCCCGTCGCATTCGCGGCCGGACCGCGGGTCCTGAAGTATTCATGGATCCGTTGTCTCCGGCCGGTTTGCCGTGTCCAAGCAGCCGGAGTCGCAGCTATGTTCAAGGTGCTCACCGCCGCACTGCACAGCACTGCCACCGCGTTTGCCCGCCGTCGCGGGACCCCGATCGTCGCCGTCGGTGCGCTCCTGTGCGCCGGGCTCATCCCACCCGCAGGCCCGGCGCACGCCGCCGCCGGATGGTCGCCGCGCTCCTCCTACACGTCGACGGACAAGGCGGACGGCACGTACTCGGTGCCGCTGCTGAACGCCGACGTGCCGGACGTCAGCGTGGAGCGCGTCCCGGCCGCGGCGAACCGCGAGGGGCGGGACGTCTACTACATGATCAGCACGACGATGCACCTGAGCCCGGGCGCGCCGATCATGAAGTCCTACGACCTGGTGAACTGGGAGACCGTCAACTACGTCTTCGACCGGGCCAGCATCGGTGACGCGTTCTCCCTGCGCAACGGGCAGAACTCCTACGGCCAGGGTCAGTGGGCGTCGTCATTGCGCTATCACGACGGCACGTTCTACGTCGTGTTCAACACCAACAACCTGGGCGGCGCGTACCTCTACCGCACCGACGACATCGAGAACGGCGCGTGGCAACGCGTCGCACTCGGCCGGGCCCTGCACGACCCGTCGTTGTTCTTCGACGTGGACGGCACGCCGTACATCTTCTACGGCTCCGGCGGCACCAGCGCCGTACGGCTCAACGGCGACCTGACGGCCATCGCACAGGACTACCCGAACATCTTCACCGCGGGCGACTACGCCGGCCGCCCGTTCATCGGTGGCCTGTTCGAGGGCGCCCAGTTCTACTACATCGACGGCTACTACTACTGCGTCGTCATCACCTGGCCGTCGGGGCAGGGGCGTCAGGTCGCCATGTTCCGCTCCCGGGAGCTGCTCGGGCGATACACCGCGGCGGGTGGCGTGAACACGTACGAGGCGCGCGGGGTGCTCAACTCCAACGGCTTCGCCCAGGGCAGCCTCGTGCCGATCGCCCGCCCGGGTGGAGCGACCGACTGGTACGGCATGTTCTTCCGCGACACGTTCCCGATCGGGCGCATCCCGGCGCTCATCCCCGCCACCTGGCAGGACGGCTGGCCGACGTTCGGCACCGGCGGGGTCGTGCCCGTGGACGGCGTCTTCGCCAAACCGATCCGGCTCACCGCGGAGCAGGAACTGCTCGAACGGCAGAAGTCCCTCGTCGGCTCCGACGACTTCGACAACGACGCGCCGCACAAGGCCTACACCGACGAGCAATGGACGATCCCGGCACCGCCCACCTACGACGCGTCGCTCATCGGCGTCGAACTGCTGCAGAACCCCGGCTTCGAGGCCGGGACGCTCTCGCCGTGGGCCGCCCAGTTCGGCGCAACCCTCGCGCTGGACACCACCGGCCCGGCGACCGGAGCGGCGGCGCTGCGGGTCAGCAACCGCACGCTCAACGGTTCGGGGCCGAACCAGTCACTCAACGGCAAGATGCAGCCGGGCCTCACGTACACCGTCTCCGCGAAGATCAAATATGTGTCCGGGCCGGCCACCGTGCGGTTCAACCTCGCCGCGGACTGGGGTGCCGGCGTCCAGGTGATGGCGGCCGGTGACGTGCCGGCAGGGCAGTGGACGACGGTGTCGGGCCAGTACACGGTCCCCACGACGGCGAACGGCAACACGTTCAAGTTCGCGGTGGAGACGCCGTGGGCCAACCCTCAGCCGGCGTCGTCGGCCGTCGAGTACCTCATCGACGACGTCTCGATCGTCGGGCAGGCGGTGACGACCGAGTACCCGACCGCGGCGGAGATCGCACCGAACGGGTCCCGGCTCGACCCGGTGTGGGAGTGGAACCACGCCCCCGACAACCGCTACTGGTCGCTGACCGACCATGACGGCTGGCTGCGGCTGACGAACGGCAAGGTCGTCACCGGCAAGTACATCTACTCGAAGCTGTCCAACCGCGCCGAACTGGCCTGGCTGGAGGAGGCCCGGAACATGCTCACCCAGCGCACGTTCGGCCCCCGCCAGTCGGTCGAGACCAGGATGGACGTGTCCGGCATGAAGGACGGCGACGTCGCCGGCCTGGCCGCCTACAACCGCGGCTTCTCCTACGTGGCGGTCAAGCGCACCGCCGGAGTCAACACGCTGGGCGTCGTCAACCGCGGTCAGCCCTTCGCGGTCGACCTCGATCAGGCGGCGCTGGAGAGCTTCGTGCCCGGCACGACAGTGCCGCTGGGCGGCGCGACCGAGGTGTACGTGAAGGCGGACCTCGACTTCGCCTCGCCGGTCGGGCAGCTGTGGACGACGTTCTCCTACAGCCTGGACGGGCGGCAGTGGAGCCAGCTGGGCAGCCGCGTCGGCCCGCAGGCGCTCGACGGCAGCCTCGCGCACTTCATGGGTCACCGGGTCGGCCTGTTCAACTACGCGACACAGCAGACCGGCGGGCGGGTCGACTTCGACTACTTCAACCTCAGCGACACGCTGACCGCGCAGCAGCGGCCGCTGGACACCGGAGCCCTCGACGCGGCGATCGCCCACGCACACACGCTGGACGCGGGGTCCTACCCACCCGACGCCTGGGCCGCGATGCAGGCCGCACTCGCCGACGCGACCGCCGCGCGGGCCGGGCAGTTCGGCACCCAGAACCAGATCGACGCCCCGGAGCGGGCACTGAGCCGGCAACTGGCCCAGCTCGGTGTGCTCAGGGCCGACCCCGCGGTGCCGGTCACGATCACGGCACAGGCCCGATGCGTCGCCGGCAAGGCATTCGTCGCCGTGCAGGCCCGCAACGACCATGACGCACCCGTGAACCTCACCCTGCAGACCTCCTACGGCGAGCGGTCCTTCACCGCGGTCGCGCCCGCCGGCAGCGCCTACCAGCAGTTCGCCACGCGTGCCCCGGCGGTGCCGGCCGGCACGGTGACGATCCGGGCCGCCGGGACCGTCGGCGGCCGGGACGTGACGACTGTCCGGACTGCCCAGTACACCGCCGTCACCTGCGCCTGACAACCCTGTTTCCGTCGCCCGGGACCGGTCCTCGACCGGCCCCGCGGTGCCCCACACCCCAGTTACGTCGACACCAAGGAGGATGTACGTGGTACATCGCTTACGAACAGCGGCTCGCCAACGGGCCGTGGCGTTCGCGGCCATCGGCGCGCTGCTCGGCGCAGGTCTCGTCGCCGCGGCGGCCCCGGTCCAGGCCGCCGATGAGAACCTCATCGTCAACGGCGGGTTCGAGAACGGCCTCACCGGCTGGTTCGTCAACAACGGCAACGCCGCCGACAGCGCCACCCTCGCGTCGACCGCGGACGCCTACGCCGGCGCGGCCGCGGCGCTCGTCACCAGCCGCACCACCACCGGATCCGGGCCGATGCAGGACCTCAGCGGCAAGGTGCAGGCCGGGCAGACCTACGCGCTGACCGCCCGCATCAAGTACGAGAACGCCGCCGGGCCCGCGACGAAGCAGTTCTTCGCCACCATGCACTACGGCGGCGGCACCTACACCAACCTGGTCAGCACCGTGGCGACCAAGGGCCAGTGGGCCCAGTTCAACGGCACGTTCACGATCCCGGCCGGGCAGAGCGTGTCGACCGCGCGGCTGTTCTTCGAGACGCCGTGGACGGCGACCCCGTCGGCGGCGCCGGACACGCACCTCATGGACTTCAAGCTCGACGACGTGTCGGTGATCGGCGCGCCGCCGCCCCCGCCGCCGTCGAAGACCGTCGAGGTCGTCGGCAAGCTGCCCGGCGAGCACAACCCGTTGATCGGGCACAAGTTCGGTGCGGACGGGTTCGGCTTCGTCCACGGCGGCCGGGTGTACATGTACATGACCAACGACACCCAGGGCTACGCGCCCGACCCGGTCACCGGCGTCTCGGCGGCCATCAACTACGGCAACATCAACCAGATCACGCTCATCTCCTCCGACGACCTCGTGAACTGGACCGACCACGGCGAGATCCAGGTCGCCGGCCCGAACGGGGTGGCCCCGTTCACCAGCAACTCGTGGGCACCCGGCATGGCCAGCAAAATGGTCGACGGCAAGGAGAAGTTCTTCCTGTACTACGCCAACGGCGGCGGGTCGAGCAACGTCATCACCGGTGAGTCGCCGCTCGGGCCGTGGAGCAGCGAGCGCACGTCGACACTGATCAACGGCGGCACCCCCGGCGCCGAGCCCCTCGTCTGGCGGTTCGACCCGGCGCCGCTCGTCGACGACGACGGCCAGTCCTACCTGTACTTCGGTGGTGGCCCGGCCGCGACCAGCATGCCGGCGGCCGAGCGCTTCAACAACCCGAAGAACATCCGGGCGATCGAGCTCGGCGACGACATGGTCTCCACGCAGGGATCGGCCGTCGTGGTCGACGCGCCGGTGGCATTCGAGGCCGGGCACGTCTTCAAGCGTCAGGGCAAGTACTACTTCTCGTACTCCTCGCACTTCGGCGGCAGCGACTTCGGCGGCAACCAGACGCCGCTGCCGGGCTACCCGGGGGGCGGCCAGATCGGGTACATGATCTCCGACAACCCGATGTCGTGGACCAAGGAGACCTATGCGGGTGTGCTGTTCCCGAACCAGTCGCAGTTCTTCGGCGCCGGCACGGGCGGCAACAACCACCAGTCGGTGTTCGAGTTCGAGGGCAAGTACTACTTCACCTACCACGCCCCGACGCTGAACAAGCGGATCAACGGCAACACCACCCAGGGGTACCGCAGCCCGCACATCCAGGAACTGACGTTCAACCCGGACGGCACGATCCAGCAGGTCGCCGGCAACTACGCCGGCGTCGGCCAGGTCCGCAACTTCAACCCGTACCACGTCTTCGAGGCCGAGACACTCGGGTGGAGCAAGGGCATCGCCACCGCCAAGATCGACGGCGGGTCCGCCCAGTTCGGTGCGTCGGCCCCGAACCTGGCCGTGCGTGACGTCGACAACGGCGACTGGACGGCCCTGTCGGCCGTCGACTTCGGCGCCGGCGGCGCCAAGACCGTGACGGCGAAGCTCCGCGTGCTCGCATCCGACGCACGGATCCAGGTGCGGCTCGACAGCGTCACCGGCCCGGTGGCCGGCACGATCCAGGTCGGCCCGCCCAGCGGCGGCTGGACCGAGGTGACCGCCGCCCTCGACGGCGCCACCGGCGTGCACGACGTCTACTTCACCTACGAGGGCCCGGCCGGCCAGGACCTCGTCGAGCTCGACTCCTGGAAGTTCGACCGCCGGGCCGACCTGCCGGTCACCGCGACCGCGCAGACGCGGTGCACCGCGGGCAAGGCGTACGTCGCCGTCCAGGCCGGCAACGGCCACACGACGCCCGTCGACATCACGCTCGAGACCCCGTACGGCACCCGGACGTTCACCGGCGTGGCGCCGGGCGCCAACGCCTACCAGTCGTTCGCCACCCGCTCGAGCACGGTCGCCGCCGGAACCGTCACGGTCCGGGCCCACGGGACCGTCGACGGCACCGACGTCACGACCGTCATCACCGCAGCACACTCCGGCGCGACCTGCGCCTGACCCCCCCGACGACAACGGAGCATTCCCATGAACAAGTGGAACCGGCTGCTCGCCGCCGGCACCGTCCTGGCCGGGACGATGGCACTGCCGTCGCCCGCCTTCGCCGAACCCGGCGACGACGCCGACGTCCAGGTGACGGTCGACATCGCCGAGATCCGTGAACCGGGCGTCCTCGCCCTGTCCATCGCCGGCAACGCCGTCGTGCTGACCGAGAACGGCTCGACCCTGCTGATCCGCCAGTTCACCGGCACCCTGCCGACGGTGACCGTCACCGACACCCGCACCGCGGACGAGGTGCCCGACGGCGCCAACTGGGCGGTGCTCGGCAGCGCCACCAACTTCACCGGCACCGCCGGCCAGACCCCGATCACCGCCAACCATCTCGGCTGGAAGCCGCACCTCGTCGACGGCGGGCCGACCGGCCTGGTCACCGAGGGCGAAGAGGTCGTGACCGTCCTGGACGATCCGACCCAGCCGGGCAACAACGTCGGCCTCACCGACCAGGAACTGCTGGTGTCGACCTACGACTCGGAGACCGTCACCGGCGACGCGTACTCCGTCAACGCCGACCTCTACCTGCGCACCCCGGCCGACGTCGCCGCCGGCCAGTACACCTCGACGCTCACCCTCTCCCTGTTCGAGTAGCCGCCTCGGCGGGGGCCCCGGACCGGGGTCCCCGCCGGGCCCGTTGAAAGGGTCGCCCCCGCCATGACCGTCACCTCTGCGCCGCGCCGGATACTCGTGGCCCTCGCCGTCGTCTGCCTCGCCGTCGCGGCGGCGCCGGTCGCGGCAACGGCGGATCCGGGCGGCACAACCCTGACCTGGACCGTGCAGCCGGCCGGTGCGAGCGGCCCGGACGGCCGCCGCTGGATCGAGCGCACCCTCGACCCCGGCCAGGGCGTCACCGAACACCTGGCGGTCCGGAACTTCAGCGACACCACGGTCGTCTTCGCCCTGAAGGCCGCGGACGGCTACCTCACCGACAAGGGACGCTTCAACATGCTCGCGTCCGATCAGACCTCCGTGGACGGCGGCACCTGGATCGCCGTGCAGGACCGGGTCACCGTCGCCGCGGGGGAGACGAAGGTCGTCCCGTTCACCATCACGGTGCCGGGCGGCGCGACACCGGGCGACCACCCGGCCGGCATCGCCGCCACGGTCACCAGCGCGGGCGGCACGGTCAACGTCGAGAGCCGGGTCGGCTTCCGGGTCATGACCCGGGTCAGCGGCACCGTCACCGCCGCACTGCCCGTCAAGGACCTCACCGTCGCGTACACGCCCTCGTGGAACCCGTTCTCCGGCGGCACGGTCCGGGTCCGGTACACGGTGACCAACGACGGCAACGCCTGGGCCACCGGGAAGAGCCGCGTGGCGGTCGCCGAACTGTTCGGGCTGACCGGCCGCGGCGGCACCACCGACGTCGAGGAGCTCCTGCCGGGTGGCACCCGGACCGTCGAAGCCCGCGTCGGCGGCGTCTGGGCGCTGGGCCACCTGCGCACCACCGTCGACGTGACCCCGGCCCTGCTCGGCGGGGATCAGGCCGGCGCCGACCTCCGCCCGACCTCGGCGACCGTGACGACCTGGGCGCTGCCGTGGCCGCAGCTGGCCCTGCTCGCGCTCGTCGTCGGGCTCGCCCTCGCGATCCGGGCGGTGCGCCGCCGGCGCCGGCGGCGGCTCGCGCTGCTGCTCGAGCACGCCCGCGAGGAGGGCCGCGCCTCCGCCACCGCGCCCCAGGCGGCGCAGGCATCCTGACCGGCGGCGGCCGAGGAGGGCACGGCAGGTCCGGGCCGGTGCTGTTCGGCTGCCCGCGATGGAGTAGGTCATACGGGCCGGGATTCACCCGCGTGGGAATTGCGCCGTCGGCACGGGTGACTTCGCTGCACCGTTGTGGATAACGCTTTTCGCGCGGTTCTTTTCGTCCGGCGTTCACGTGCCCGCGGTCCGGCCGCGACAATGTGCGGAATTGATGTGCGGCATTGACATGTGACGTATTACGACAGTAGCGTACGTCCTGCTCTGGGGCCCCAGCAGTGGTTGAGTCCAGGAACAACACTCCTGGGCTGACGCGGTGACCGCCGTTCGCGCCGCACGGGCGGCGGTCACTCCCGTCGACTGGTATCACGGTATTGCCGTGCAAATATGGCACGCTCTGCCGCACGCATCCGTCGCTGCCACGACGGTGCATTGTTCCGTAATCCTGGCACAGATCCGCCCTATCCGCCTGCGATGCAGGTGAGCGCTCACACCGCCGGGCCGCTCGCCTGAGTTCGACGCCACTTCCCTCAGAAGGAGGCCTCATGCAAGGCAAACTGCGGGCGCTGCTGCTCGCCGTGGCGCTCACCCTCATGGCCGCCGTGGTGCTGGTGTCGATGCGACCCGCATCGGCCGCCGGGCTGACCCGGGTCACCAGCTTCGGCAACAACCCGACCGGCCTCAACATGTACATCTACGTGCCGACCGCGGTCGCGCCCCGGCCCGCCCTGCTGGTCCTGGTGCACTACTGCGGCGGCTCGGCGGGCGGCATCTTCAACGGCAACGGCCACGACTACGTCAGCGCGGCCGACCGCTACGGCTTCATCATCGTGCTGCCCGAGGCCACCCGCAGCGGCAACTGCTTCGACGTGTCGACCCCGGCCGCGTTGCAGCGCAACGGCGGCGGGGACTCCACCGGCATCATGTCGATGGTCGCCTACGCCCGCGCGAACCACCCGATCGACGCGTCCCGGATCGTGGTGTCCGGCTTCTCCTCCGGCGCCATGATGACCAACGTCCTGGCCGCGCAGTACCCCGACGTCTTCAGTGCCGCGTCCGCGTTCTCCGGCGTCCCCGCCGGCTGCTTCGCCACCACGAACGGCTCGCTCTGGAACAGCCAGTGCTCCGGCGGCTCCATCAGCCGCACCGCACAGCAGTGGGGCGACCTGGCCCGCGCCATGTACCCCGGCTACACCGGCCGCTACCCGCGCATGCAGCTGTGGCACGGCACCACCGACACCACCCTCGCCTACCCGAACTTCGGTGAGCAGATCAAGCAGTGGACCAACCTCAACGGGTTGGGCCAGACGCCCGGGTTCACCGACCATCCGCAGTCCAGCTGGACCCGCACCCGCTACGGCAGCACCACCACCCAGGCAACCGTCGAGGGCATCAGCATCGCCGGGGTCGGGCACCAGCTGCCGATGACCGGTCAGCTCGCGTACGCCATCGCCTTCCTCGGCCTGGACGGCGGCACCACGCCGACGCCCACGCCGTCCGGCAGCACCACGCCGTCGGGCGCCACCACGCTGGTCGGCGTCGCGTCCGGGCGGTGCCTCGACGTGCCCGGGAGCAACTCGGCCAACGGCACCCAGCCGGCCATCTGGGACTGTCACGGCGGCGCCAACCAGCAGTGGACCGTGACCGGTCAGACGATCCGGTCGCTCGGCAAGTGCCTGGACGCCCCGCTGAACGCGACGGCCGGCGTCAAGGCACAGCTGTGGGACTGCACCGGCGCGGCGAACCAGCAGTGGAGTCTCAACGCGGACGGCACGATCCGCAACACCCAGTCCGGGCTGTGCCTGGACGTCAACCGCGCCGCCACGGCCAACGGCAGCACGGTGATCCTGTGGACCTGCACCTCCGCCGCGAACCAGCGCTGGACCCGGCGCTGATGGGCCCGCACCACGACGTCATGCCGCCCATGGCGTCGATGATCCCGACAGATCCGCCCGTGTCCCGCGCGGCCGCCCGCCGGGCCACGCCGGATGAAGGAGGCACCATGACCGCCGCAGCGCTTCCACGCTCGCGCCGTCCCCACCCATTTCCCCGCTCCCGCACCCGGCTCGCGATCGCGGCGCTCGTCGTCGTGCTCGTCGCCGCCGGCGCCATCGTGGTGATACTGGGCCGCGCCGCCCTGGCCGCCGACACCGCCCAACAGGTGATCGGGGCCGGCTCCGGGCGCTGCCTCGACGTGCCGAACTCGAGCACCACCAACGGCACCCAGGTCCAGCTGTGGGACTGCAACGGCGCGGCCGGGCAGTCGTGGACCTACACCGCGTCCAAACAGCTGACCGTGGCAGGCGGCAAATGCCTCGACGCGAGCGGCCGGGGCACCACCAACAACACCCCGGTGATCATCTGGGACTGCAACGGTCAGGCCAACCAGCAGTGGAACGTCAACACCAACGGCTCGATCACCGGCGTGCAGTCGAACCTGTGCCTCGACGCCACGGGCCGCGGCACCGCGAACGGCACGAAGATCATCCTGTATGCGTGCGCCGGCCAGACCAATCAGCAGTGGACCCTGACGGCGCCGCCGTCGGGTGGCACCGGCGGCCCGTGTGACCTCTACGCCGCGGGCGGCACGCCGTGCGTCGCCGCACACAGCACGGTGCGGGCGCTCTTCAGCGCCTACGGCGGCAACCTCTACCAGGTGCGGCGATCGTCGGACAACACCACCAGGAACATCGGCGTCCTCGCCGCGGGTGGCGTCGCGAACGCGGCGGCACAGGACACGTTCTGCGCGGGCACCACCTGTGTCATCACGGTCCTGTTCGACCAGTCCGGGCGCGGGAACGACCTGTGGTACCAGGGATCGAGTGCGGTCCCCGGCTCACCGCAGAGCAGCCCGGCCCGGGCGACCACCGAGTCGCTGACGGTCGGCGGCGGCAAGGCCTACTCGCTCTACATCAACCCCGGCAACAGCTACTGGCGCGACGGTCACCTGACCGGTGTGCCGACCGGCAGCGCACCCGAAGGCATGTACATGGTGACGAGCGGCACCCACGTCAACAGCGGCTGCTGCTTCGACTACGGCAACAGCGAGACGACCCGCAAGGCCGACGCCGCCGGTGCCATGGACGCGATCTACTTCGGCACGAGCTGCTGGTTCGGCGGCTGCTCCGGCTCCGGCCCCTGGGTCCAGGCGGACCTGGAATGGGGGCTCTTCCCCGGCGGCAGCAGCGCCTGGAACCCGAACCAGCGGGCGTTCACCAGCAAGTTCGTCACGGCGACGCTGAAGAACAACGGGACGTCGCGCTACGCCATGAAGGGCAGCAACGCGCAGTCGGGCAGCTTGTTCACCCTGTACGACGGCGCCCTGCCGAACGGCTACAGCCCGATGAAGAAGCAGGGCGCGATCGTGCTGGGCAGCGGCGGCGACTGCTGCAAGCCCGACGGCGGCGCGAACCAGAGCGCCGGCACGTTCTACGAGGGCGCCATGGTGTCGGGCTACCCGTCCGACGCGACGGAGAACGCGGTGCAGGCCAACATCGTGGCGGCCGGCTACCGCTGATCCCAGGGTCCGCTGTCGGCGCCATCCGTCGACGGCGGACCACCACGACCGGAAGCCCCGGCCGGCGGGCACACCGCCGGCCGGGGCCGCCCGGCGCTGCCGGTCACGTGCCGGGTGCGGCTATCTGGCGGGTGCCGGTCCAGTGGTGTTCCGCAACGAGATGGGCGGGGCGTGCAGCACGTGCCGGGGATGCGCCTCGGGTGTGGCAAGGCGCTCGAGCAACAACTCGACGGCGTGCGCGCCCATGTCGTGGGTGGGGATGTCGGCGGCCGTCATGGGCGGCCGGAAGTCCTCGGCCCAGTGCCGGGCGGCGACGCCGGTGACCGAGAAATCGCGCGGCACGAGCAGGCCGGCGCGTTCGAGGCCGCGCTGGATACCCGGCAGTGCGGCCTCGTTGATGGTGACCAACGCGGTGACCTCGGGGTGGTCGTCGCGGAGTCCTTCGACGCAGGATTCTCCGGCCGGCGCGTCGTCGGCGCAGCAGACGTCGACCGTGGTCAGGTTCCGCTGGGTGGCCGCCTCGGTGAACCCGGCCAGCGCGCGGTGGCCGGGGCCGTATCCGGCCGCGACCAGTTCGGCGGAGCGGTTGACGAGGGCGACGTGGCGATGGCCGAGGTCGGCCAGATGATGGACGCAGCGCGCCACGAGGGCGGCGTAGTCGACGTCGACCCACCACATGTCCTGGGCCTCACCGGTGCGGCCGATGGTGACGAACGGCAGGCCGGTGTGCTGCAACCGGGTCACCCGGTCGTCCTCGAGCCGGATCTCCATCAGGATGACGCCGTCGACCCGGCGGCCGGTGACGATCCGCTCGAACGAGCGCTCATGGTCGCCGCCGGACGGTGACAGCAGGACGTCGAAATCGGCCCGCGCGGCGGCCTCGACCACGCTGGCCACGAACCCCAGTTGCATGTCGGTGAGCCGCTGCCTGGCCGGGGGGATGACCAGTCCGAGGGTGCGGGTCCGGCCTTCCTTCAGCGCGCGGGCGCTGGCGTTCGGGCGGTACCCCAGCTCGTCGATGACCGCCTGGATGCGCCGGCGGGTCTCCTCGGACACCGGACGTTTGCCCGTGAGCGAGTAGGACACCGTGCTGCGGGACACGCCCGCCCGACGGGCGATCTCTCCGATGTTCATTCCGCTCCCCACCGACCGGCCCGAGTGTCGCGATGACACGGCAGTTCGACGACCCTACCTGAGTCATCTGAGGACGGTCGCAGAACCGTCGAACCGATTCGCACAGATGCTTGACCAACGCGCGACAGCGCGCTTATGTTTTGTCGAACCGATTCGCATCATGGTGCGACGCGCCGGCCGTGGCAGCACGGAACGCAACCGGTCGGCGCTCGTGCGGGACCGTCACACCCCCGGTCCACCCGCCGCTCGGCGCTGCACCCGCGCCGGGTGCGACGGTCCGGAAACCGCCCACTCCACCACGGCCGGCGACAGCCGGACATCCCACTTCCCAGAGGGCCGCCATGCGTATGTTCACCAGCGGGCGCCGTGTCTTCGGCGCCGTCCTGCTCTCATGTGCCATCACTGTCGGCGTCACCGGCTGTGCCTCCTCGGACGACGGCGGCAACGGCTCCACCGGCAGCGGCACGTTCACCATGTGGGACCCCTACCCGCAGTACGACGACAGCTCCGCCTGGGTGAAGTTGTTGACCAAGTGCGGCACCGATGCCGGCGTGACCGTCAAACGCACCGGCTACGACACCAGCGACCTGACCAACAAGGCGCTGCTCGCCGCGCAGCAGGGCAACTCGCCGGACGTGCTCATCGTCGACAACCCGGTGGTCAGCACGATGGCCGAGGCCGGCGTGCTCACCACCACGGCCGAGAACAAGCTCGACACCAGCGCGATCGAGCCGAACCTCATCGCCGCCGGGACGGTCGCCGGTAAGGCGTACGGGGTGCCGATCGGCGCGAACACGCTTGCGCTGTACTACAACAAGGCGGTCCTGCAGGCGGCCGGCGTCGACATCGCCACCGTCAAGGACTGGCCGTCGTTGACCGCGGCACTGGGCAAGGTGAAGGCCGCAGGCAAGAAGGGCATCACCTTCTCCGCGATCGGCACCGAGGAGGGCAGTTTCCAGTTCCTGCCGTGGTACTGGGGATCGGGCGCGAACCTGCGCAAGCTCGACTCGCCGGAGGCGCTGTCGGCGCTGACGCTGTGGACCGACTGGCTCAAGCAGGGCTTCGCGCCCAACTCCGTCATCAACAACACCCAGACCACGAGCTGGCAGGAGTTCGCCACCGGCGAGTACGCGTTCGCCGAGAACGGGACCTGGCAGCTGGCCAACGCCAAGAAGGCGGGCTTCGACTACGGCATCATCCCGGTCCCGGCCGCGAAGGGCGGCACGGCCGCCGCACCGACCGGCGGGGAGTTCGTCAGCATCCCCGTGCAGAAGGACACCGGCCGCTACGAGACCAGCAAGAAGCTGGTGCAGTGCCTGACCAACACCGACAACTCCTACACCACCGTCACGACCCTGTCCTACATTGCGCCGACCACGGCGGTGCAGGACAAGCAGACCGCGGACAGCCCCGAGCTGAAGGTGTGGGTCGAAGCGGTGAAGGCCGCCAAGGGACGCACCAGCGATGACCTCGGCACCAAGTACCCGAAGATCTCGCAGCCGCTGTGGACCGCGTTCCAGGCGGCCCTCAGCGGGTCGAAGTCGCCGGCCGATGCCCTCGCCGCGGCGCAGTCCACTGCCGCAGCGGCGACCAGGTAGGTCGACGCACGTCATGCATCGCACGCCACAGGCCACGAGCACACCGCCGGCCGGGCGGGACGCGGGCGGGACGGCGTCGGCCGTCCCGCCGCGGGTCCCCCTGCCGGCCGCGCGGCGGGGGATGGGCCCGGCCCGATGGGCGCCGTGGGCGTTCCTGGCGCCGGTGGTCGTCTACCTCGTCGCCTTCTACGCCTACCCGCTGTACCGCAACATCGACCTGAGCCTGCGCCACTACACGGTGCGCTCCTTCGTGCAGGGCGGCGCACCGTTCAGCGGCCTGGACAACTACCGCACCGTGCTGGACGACCCGACGTTCGCGCCGGCGTTGGCCCACACCGTCGTCTTCACGGTGGTGTCGCTGTTCTTCCAGTTCGCCATCGGCCTCGCCCTTGCGGTGTTCTTCAACCGGCATTTCCCGCTGTCCGGCACGCTGCGCGCGCTGTTCCTGGTGCCATGGCTGCTGCCGCTCATCGTCTCGGCGTCGACGTGGTCGTGGATGCTCAACAGCGACGCCGGCATCGTCAACAGTGCCCTCGGCTGGGTCGGCATCGACCCGGTCAACTGGCTCACCGCGCCGGACTGGGCGCTGGTGTCCGTCATCATCGCCAACGTCTGGATCGGCATCCCGTTCAACCTCGTCGTGCTGTACAGCGGCCTGCAGGTCATCCCGGGCGAGGTCTACGAGGCGGCCGCCCTCGACGGCGCCGGCGGCGCCCAGCAGTTCTGGCGCATCACCTTCCCGTTGCTGCGCCCGGTCTCCGCGATCACCCTGCTGCTCGGTCTCGTCTACACGCTCAAGGTCTTCGACCTCATCTGGATCATGACGAAGGGTGGGCCGGTGGACTCCTCGACCACGTTCGCCACCTGGTCCTACCGCCTCGGGTTCGGCAACCTGCTGCCCGAGTTCGGCCCCGGCGCTGCCGTGGGCAACCTGCTCATTCTCATGGCCCTCGCGTTCGGCCTGCTCTACATCCGGATCCAGCGCCGGCAGGTGGCGGCATGAGCGGTCCGGAGCGAAGCGGAGGTGGCGGCGTGCACCGGCGGTTGAGCCGGTGGCGGAGCTGGTCGCGGACCTGTGTCGGCCTGGTGCTCACGGCGGTGCTGCTCTTTCCGGTGTACTGGATGGTCAAGGTGTCGCTGACCCGCGAGCAGGACATGCGCAAGAGCCCACCGGAGCTGTTCCCGCTCGACGTGACGTTCGACGGCTACCGCGCGGTCCTGCAGCAGCAGTTGCCCTACCTCGGCACCAGCCTGCTGGTCAGTGCCGGCACGGTGATCCTGACCGTCGTGCTGGCGGCGCCCGCCGCCTATGCCCTGGCGAAGCTGCGGCCACGCGGCGGCGGCGTGCTGTCCTTCGTGCTGCTGGTCGCGCAGATGATCCCTGGCATCATCATGGCGATGGGCTTCTACGCCGTCTACCTCGGCCTCGGCGTGCTCAACAGCTGGCCGGGCTTGATCCTCGCGGACTCCACGATCGCCGTTCCCTTCGCGGTGCTGGTCTTCACCGCGTTCATGTCCGGCATCCCCGACGAACTGCTCCAGGCGGCGCGCACCGACGGCGCCGGCCCGCTGCGCACCTTCTGGTCGATCGTGCTCCCGGTCAGCGGCAACGCCGTGGTGACGGTCTCCCTGTTCGCGTTCCTGTGGGCCTGGTCCGACTTCATCTTCGCCAGCACCCTTGACGGCGGCGGTCGGCTGCGCCCGATCACGCTCGGCATCTACCACTACATCGGCAACAACAACCAGCAGTGGAACGCGATCATGGCCACCGCCGTCGTCGCCTCGGTCCCGGCCGCCGTGCTCCTGGTGATCGCGCAACGGTACGTCGCCGCAGGCGTCACCGCCGGCGCGGTCAAGGACTGACTCCGGTCGTCACGCTTCTGCAGAAAGCGAGCTCCCGCATGACCGTCCCGATTGGCCCCGTCTTCTCCGTGCAGGACATCCCGTTCAGTTACGCGGGCTCCTGGTTCGGTATCTCGCCGGTCGTCGCCGAGAAGACCCATGCCGAGCACCTGCACCTGGTGTCGCACCAGTCGGGCCTGCACGCAGTGCTCCGATTCGTCCCGATGCGGGCCGGGGCGCCGGTCGAGGCGGTGGTGTCGGCCACCCCCGCCCTGCTCACCTGGGACGGGACGGAAGGCCGGATCGAGCTGGCCTACGAGTCCGCCGACACGGTGCGACTGCGCGGCCAGGGGCTCGGCGCGGCGATCCGTGCCGCCCATGCGACCCTGACGCCCTTCAGCGGCACGTACTTCTACCGCGACCCGGTCGACGACGCATACGTGTTCACCGACTACGGCACCGGCCGCCGCTACCGGGTGACCGTCCTGACCGGGCGCGTCACCGCCGTTGGCGCGGAGGCGCTGGGCACCGGCGAGCGTGGCGTCACCGCCGACGGCGACCAGCCGTGGGAGCTCGCGATCGAGGAGTTCGACAGCGCCCGGCCGTCCTACCGCCCCGGGCGCACGTTCGACGAGGTCGTCAAGGCCGCCGAGGGCGAGTTCACCGCTTTCGTCGAGGCGGTGGCGCCGTGGCGCTCGGCCCGGACCCCGGCCGCCGAGCTGGCCGCCTACGTGCTGTGGTCGGCCTCGGTCCGCCCGGCCGGGTTCGTCACCCGGCCCGCGGTGCTGATGTCGAAGCACTGGATGGACAAGGTCTGGAGCTGGGACCACTGCTTCAACGCCCTCGCGCTCGCCGACGGCCTTCCCGACCTGGCCTGGCACCAGTTCCGCATCGTGTTCGACCACCAGGACGAGTCCGGTGCCCTACCCGACTCGATCACGCACTCCGAGGTGCTCTACAACTTCGTGAAGCCGCCGATCCACGGCTGGGCACTGCGGCAGCTGCGCCGGCGGCTCCCGCAGCTGGACACCGGCGAGCTCACCGCCACCTACCAGGTCCTCGCGCGATGGACCACGTTCTGGCTGGACGCTCGCCGCCGCCCGGGCGAGCACCTGGCGCACTACCAGCACGGCAACGACAGCGGCTGGGACAACGCGACCACCTTCGACCCGCAACGGCTGGTCCAGAGCGCCGATCTCGCGGCCTTCCTCGTCCTGCAACTGCGCGAGCTGGCCGACCTCGCGGAGCTGCTCGGCCGCGACGGCGACGCCGCCCGGTGGACGGAGACGGCCGAGCGGATCCGGGCCGCCATGATGAACCTGCTGTGGACCGGCGACCGGTTCGTCGCCCGCAGCCCGACCTCCGGTGCCACCTGGACCAGCGACAGTCTCCTGGACCTCATGGCCGTCATCCTCGGCGACGATCTGCCCGCCCACGTCGGTGGTGTGCTGGCTGACCGGATCCGGGCCCACCTGACGGACTTCGGGCCCGCCACCGAACTGCCCACCTCGGCGCGGTACGAGGCGGACGGCTACTGGCGCGGCCCGATCTGGGCACCGTCCACCGTCCTCGTCGAGGACGGGCTGCGCCGCGCCGGACACACCGCGCTCGCCGACGACATCAGCGCCCGCTTCCGCGCGTTGTGCGAGCGGTCCGGGTTCGCCGAGAACTTCGACGCCCGCACCGGTGCCGGCCTGCGCGACCGGGCATACACCTGGACCGCCAGCGCCTACCTCATGCTCGCGGCCGCCCACGTCGCGCGGTCCGGGACCGCCGTCGGAGACGACGGCGGTTCCTGACTCCAGGACGAATCGATTCTCTGGTCAGGTCCTTTTCAAACGTTGACACTCGTCGTTGTCTGTCTTACGTTCGAACGAATCGATTCGACGATCGCCTCGGCAGCCGCCCCTGCCTTCTGGAGTCGCGACCCGCTGTCGACCCGTTCACCGAACCCGCCACAACTTGAGGAGATGTCCGTGCACATCCCACGAGCCCGCCGATGGCGCCGGTCCGGCATCCTCGCCGCCGCGCTGTCCGTCGCCGCCGCCCTCACCGTGTCGTTCGCCCAACCGGCCCTCGCCGCCGACGAGTCCGTCAGCGTCAACTTCTCCGTGACCACCGGGACACCCACGTACCGCGCGTCCGGATGGATCTACGGCATGCCCGAGAACGCCGCAGGGCCGGCCGACCACTTCTTCCGGGACGTCAAGTTCCAGTACATGCGGGCCGGCGGCGCGCAGCTGCCGGGTGGCGGCTGGGTCAACGGCGGCTACGACCGCCGCTGGAACGCCACGCTGGCCCAGGCCCGGCGTACCACCGCCCTCGGCGGCACGTTCATCATCCTGCCCCACGACCTGTGGGGCGCCGACGGATCCGCGATCAGCAGATATCCGGGCGACAACGGCAACTGGAGCGACTACGACAGCTTCCTGACCCGTCTGTTCGGCGACGTGCGGGCGGCCGGCCTCACGGTCCAGTGGGACATCTGGAACGAGCCGAACATCTCCATCTTCTGGAACCGCCCGCAGTCGCAGTACTTCGAACTGTGGCGGCGCACCTACCAGCGCATCCGGGCCGAGCTGCCGGGCCAGCTCATCGTCGGCCCCAGCTGCGCCTGCGTGCCCTCGACCTCCCACGCGTGGTGGAACCAGTACCTGGACTTCATCAAGGCGAACAACGTCGTTCCCGACATCATCAGCTGGCATTCCCTGCCGGGCGACCCGGTGGCGAACGTCGCAGCGGCCAACACGACCCTCAACGCGCGAGGCATCCCGCACCCGCGGCCGTATCAGATCAACGAGTACGCCGCCCCCGAAGAACAGAACCCCGGCGACGGAACGTGGTACATCGCCCGCCTCGAACGGGCCGGTGCGGACGGGCTCCGCGCGAACTGGGCCGGTGGCGGCAACCTGCACAATGACCTGGCCAGCCTGCTGGTGCGCAACTCCGCCGGGCAGTATCTGCCGAAGGGCGAATGGTGGGTGTACCGCTTCTACGGCTCGCAGACGGGACAGATCACGTCCGTCACGCCGAGCGGTTCGTATGACGCCCACGCCACCAAGACCAACGGTGTCGCGAAGGTGCTCGTCGGCGGTGGCGGCACGACCGGCAACGTCGCCGTCAACCTCCAGCGGCTCGACACCACCAGCGGCATCGTGCAGAACAACCAGGTGCGGGTCCTGGTCCAGCGCATCCCGTACAACGGCGGGGGCGCCGTGCAGGGGCCGGTGACCGTGCAGAACAGCGTGGTGACGCTGTCCGGCAACGCGACGACGGTGAACGTGCCGCACACCGCCGTCGACGACACGTACACCATCACGCTGCTGCCGCCGTCGGACACCGGTTTCCAGACGGTCGCGGTGGCGCAGCACTCCCAGCAGTGCCTGGACAACGCCAACCTGTCGACCGCGGACGGCAACCGGCAGCAGCAGTTCTACTGCGAAGGCGGCGACCAGCAGCTGTGGAACCTGCGTCCGGTGGCTGGTGTCGCGAACACGTACACCATGGTCAACCAGCAGTCCGGGAAGTGTCTGGACGTCAGCGGGGTGTCGACCGCCGACGGGGCCGCGGTCCATCAGTGGACCTGCACCGGCGGCACGAACCAGCAGTTCACGCTGCGCAAGGTCACGTACTCCGGCAACGACGCCCACGACTACCAGCTCGTGGCCCGGCACAGCGGCAAGTGCGTGGACGTGTCCGCGATCTCCACCGCGGCGCGGGCACTGATCCTCCAGTGGACCTGCAACCCGGCCGGCCAGGGCAGTCCGCTCAACCAGACCTGGCGCCTCTGGGGCCGGTAGACGGGCCGGGGTGGCCGGGCCCGGGTGGACGGGCCCGGCCACCCGGCCGTCATTGGAGCGTGACGCGTCCTGGCTGCCGGGGCGATCAGTTCGACCGGCTCGCGGTCGACCCGATCAGGCCGGCCGCCCGCAGGGCGGGCCACAGCGCGTCCGGGACGGTGGCGTCCGAGCGGTGCAGGGTCTCGGTGACCTGGGCCTGGTTGCGCATGCCGACCACCGTCGTGACGACGGCGGGATGCGACCGGACGAAGGCGAGCGCGGCCGCGGGCAATGTGACGCCGTGCGCCTCACACACCGCGGCGATGCGGTTCGCGCGGTCGATGAGCTCGGGGGAGGCCTGCTGGTAGTTGTAGGTCGCGTCCGCCGGTGGTCGTTCGCTGGCGAGCAGGCCCGAGTTGTAGACGCCGGCGATCACGACACCGGCGCCGCGGTGCTGCGCGGCGGGCAGCAGGTCGTGCAACGCGCCCTGTTCGAGCAGGGTGTACCGGCCGGCGCACATCACCAGGTCGATGTCGGTCTCCTCGACGAACCGGGTGAGCATCGCCGACTGGTTCATGCCCGCCCCGATGGCCCCGATGACGCCCTGGTCGCGCAGTTCGACCAGGGCGGGGACCGCGTCGGTCGCGGCCTGCCGCCAGTGGTCGTCCGGGTCGTGCAGGTACACGATGTCGATCCGGTCGAGGCCGGTGCGCGTAAGGCTTGCCTCCAGCGAGCGGCGCACACCGTCGCGGCTGAAGTCCCACTGCCGGCGGTGGGTCGCGGCGACGTCGAACCCGCCCGGGTCGCGCAGGTGCGCCGTCGCGGGCGACGGGACGAGGAGGCGGCCGACCTTCGTCGAGACCACGTAGTCGTCGCGGGGCCTTGACCGCAGGGCGGCGCCGAGTCGTCGTTCGGAGAGCCCCAAGCCGTAGTGCGGGGCGGTGTCGAAGTAGCGGATGCCGGCGTCCCAGGCGGTGTCGACCGCGGCGGTGAATGCCTCGTCGGTGGTCGCGCGGTACAGGTTCCCGCCCTGCGCGGCGCCGAAGCCGAGCGCGGTGAGGCTGATCGCGGGCCGGCGGGGGAGCGCCCTGCGCATCATGACGGCCGCAGCTTGTAGACGCGGCGTGCCGTCTCACCCCAGATCATCGCCTGGTCCTCCTCGCTCAGCGGGTGCAACAGTGCCGCGAGCACCTCGATCCAGCGCTCGTAGGAGGTGGCGAGCAGGCAGACCGGCCAGTCCGAGCCGAACATCAGCCGGGACGGACCGAAGACGTCGAGCGCGTGCTCGACGGCCGGGCGCAGTTCTGCCGGTGTCCACGCGGACCAGTCCGCCTCGGTCGCCAGACCGGAGAGTTTCGCCGTCGTGTTCGGCAACTGGGCGAACGTCCGCAGGTCCCGGGCCCAGCCGCCGTGCTTCGAGGAGGGCTGCGCGGGCTTGCCGAGATGGTCCAGCGTGAACGACACGCCGGGCAGGTCACGGGCGAGGCGCACGGCCGCGGGCAGCTGATGGCGGCGGATGACCAGGTCGAACACGAGGCCGGCGGCGCCGACCGCCGCGACGCCGCGTCGGACGTCGGGCCGGTCGAGGAAACCAGGGTCGGGCTCGGCCTGGACGAGGTGGCGGAAACCGACGAGCCGGTCTCCGCCTTCACCCGCCTGGAGGCGGGTGATGCGGCTGGCGACGTTGGCCGCCGTGAGATCCACCCAGCCGACGACGCCGCCGATGAGGTCCGTCGTGCGTGTCAGGCGCAACAGGTCGACGGTCTCGGCCGCCGAGGAGATGGTCTGCACGACGACGGTCTGTGTGACGCCGGCCGCGGCGGCCAGTGGCGTCAGGTCGTCGACGGTGAAGTCGGCGTTGATCGCCGCCATGGTCGCGGCACTGATCCAGGGCTGCGGGTGGCGGGCGCGGACCCAGAGGTGATGGTGCGCGTCGACGATCTCCCGTCGCAGCTGTGGCGCGCTGTCACTCATCGGCCCAGCCAGCCGCCGTCGACGGGCAGGATGACGCCGTTGACGTAGTCCGACGCCGGTGCGGCCAGGAACACCGTGGCGCCGGCCAGGTCCTCCGGCCTGCCCCACCGGCCGGCCGGGATCCGTTCGAGGATGGCCCGGTGGCGCACGGGGTCGTCCCGGAGCGCCTGGGTGTTGTCCGTGGCGACGTAACCGGGCGCGATCGCGTTGACGTTGACGCCGTGCGCGGCCCATTCGTTGGCCAGGGCCTTGGTCAGCCCGGCCACACCCGACTTGGCGGCCGTGTATCCGGGGACGTTGATGCCGCCCTGGAAGCTCAGCAGCGACGCCGTGAAGATGATCTTCCCCCGGCCGCGACCGATCATCCCGCGGCCGATCTCCCGGCTCAGCAGGAACTGGCTGGTCAGGTTGACCTCGATCACGCGGTCCCAGAACTCGTCGGAGTGTTCGGCCGCCGGGGCGCGCGCGATCGTGCCGGCGTTGTTGACCAGGATGTCGATCGGGCCGAGGGCGGCGAGGTCGGCGGCGAGCCGGCGCACCGCGGCGCGGTCGGCGAGGTCGGCGGTGAGGGCGGTGAACGTGCGGCCGGCAGCGTGGACCCGGCGTTCGACGTCGCTGCCGGACGGTTCGAGCTGCGCGGAGACGCCGATGATGTCGGCGCCGGCCTGGGCGAGTGCCTCGGCCATGGCGAGGCCGATGCCCCGCCGGGCGCCGGTCACCACGGCGGTCCGTCCGGAGAGGTCGAACATCGTGGTCACCTCGCGCCCTCCTGCCAGTCGATGAGGACCTTCATGACGCTGCCGCCGGACTCCAACGCGGCGAAGGCCTCGGTGACCGTGTCGACCGGGCCGACCCGGGAGATCAGTCGGTGCGCGGCGACCTCGCCGGTCGCGATGAGACGGATTGCTTCGGTCATGTCCTCGCGCTGGTACAGGCGGGCGCCGAACAGTTCGAGCTCGCGCCAGAAGAACCGGTGCAGGTTGACGGTGCGCGGTTGCGGGTGGATGGCCACCATGACCAGGCGGCCACGGGTGGTCAGGACGTCGACGGCGGTCGTGACCCCGGCGGCGGAGCCGGACACCTCGAAGGCGACGTCGGCGCCCGCGCCCATGGTGCGTTCGTTCACCAGCGCCACCACATCGGTCGTCGCCGGATCGAACGCCTCGACGTCGAGCTCGGCGGCGACCTGGCGCCGGAACGCGTCCGGCTCGACCAGCACGACCCGCGCGCCGCGGCGTTGCGCGACGGCGGCGATCAGCACACCGACCGGCCCGCCGCCGGTCACGACGACCTGGTCGTCGATGTCCACGTTCGCCCGCCGGACGTCGTGGACGGCGACGGCCGTCGGCTCGATGAGCGCCGCGTGCATCAGCGGCAGGTCCGCCGGTAGTGGGAGCACCAGGTCTGCCGGGACGTTCCAGCGCGACTGCATGGCGCCCGGGGAGTCGATGCCGAGGAACTGCATGGCGTGGCAGATGTGGGAGTGCTGTCGCAGGCACGCTGCGCACCGGCCGCACGACCGGGTCGGCATCACCGTCACCGGCTGGCCGACCGACCAGCCCGTGACGCCTGGGCCGATCTCGGCGATCCGTCCCGACATCTCGTGTCCGATCACCGCCTCGGCGCCGACCCGGGCATCCATGTCGCCGTGGTAGATGTGCAGGTCGGTGCCGCAGATGCCGGTGTAGGCGATCGCGATGCTCAGCTCGCCGTGGCGGGGCGCTTGTTCAGGTCGCTCCTCGATGTCGAGGGTGCGCGCCCTGCGGTAGACGACGGCTTTCATCGAACTCCAACCGTGCGGTGGGCCGCCCGAGCTCCGGACGCCGAAGAACGTAACTCGTATGACGTATGCAGTCAACCAAGATGCGGGATTCGGCGGTCGGTGCAACGATCCGGCGCCCTACCCGGCCAGCGCGGGGCGGATCCGGAATGAGCTCTCGGTCCAGAATGTGGCGCTGCCGTCGGGTTGGTCGACCCAGAGTTCGTCGCCGCGGTGGTGCAGGAACCAGCCGGGGTAGATCTGTGCTTCGAGGAGGATCGTGCCTGGTGTGGCGCCGGGGTGTGGGCAGAATGTGGCGTCGCCGCGGAACAGGGGTGTGCCTTCGTCCTGGTGGAGTTGGAAGCGCCAGGAGGAGTGGCGGAGGTATCGGCCGTCTTCGGCGCGGAATGAGAAGCAGGTGGTGTCGGCGAGCCCGGCGAGTGCGGTGAATGTCGCCTGGTGTCGGGCGGGGCTGCTGCTGTCGGGGCGGACGGCCGCGAGGACGCCGAGGCTGTCGGTGGTGGTGACGAACAGTCCTTGCTGGTCGGCGGATTCGAGTGACACGGGCCGGCCCGGGGTCAGGGTCTCGGTGCGTGGCGAGGGCGTGCCGGCGGTGGTGGTGGCTGGTGGCTTCGGCGCCGACCCGGTCGTCGCCGCCGGTGTGGTGGAGGGTGGTACCCGGGCCGTCGCTACGGTCGATGGTGCTGCCTGTAGGCCGTGTGACGGTGGTGTGGGGGTGGGTAGGGCGGTCACGGTGACGGCGGCGCCGGTGGCGAGGGCGGCGGCGACGGTGGCTGCGACCGGGTGTGCGGTGACGGCTTGGATGAGTTGGGTGAGCAGTCCGGCCTTGACGGTCGCGCCGACGCCCCCGGCGGCGGTGGCGGTGGTGGTGGCTGTCTTGGCCGTGAGGCTGGCGGTGAGTGTGATCGGGACGGGTAGCAGCGCGTACCCGGGTAGTAGTCGTTCGGCGCTGATCAGCCCGTCGGCGGTGGGGGCGCAGGTCTGGCAGGTCCGGGTGTGTCGGGCGATGCGTTTGCGCCACAGGGTGCTGGGTGTGCCGTCCCAGTCGGCGATGACGTCGTCGAGGTCTGTGCATCTGGGTGTGGCGTCGAGTGCGGCGAGGAGTTCGCGGCTGAGGTCGAGGTGTTGGCGCATGCGTTGGATGCGGACGCCGGCGTGGGCGATGCTGACGTGCAGTGTTGTGGCCAGTTCGGCGCGGGTGAGGATGCCGGCGGTTTCCAGCCACCACAGGGACAGCAGGATCCGGTCGGCGGGGTCGAGCCAGCGGC